>NZ_JBLRDT010000003.1:0-35915 GCF_057512245.1 Gryllotalpicola sp. CP2-P1 | reverse complement strand
GGGCCGTGCGCGCGGCTCTGGGCGTCGTGCTGCTCGCGACCGCGGCACTGCACCTGGCCGACGCGTGGGGGTGGGTCGCGGTGCTCGGCGCTCTGGCCGCCGCGACGACGCCGTGGGTGCAGCTCGCATGGGTCGCGATGCTGAGTCTCGCGCTGTCCGAGCTCTCCCAGCCGCCGGGCGCCGGCTCGTGGCATCCGTATGCCGTGCTCGCGGGCATCGCGCTCGCCCACGTTCTCGCCGCGCGCGCCGCGCTCACGCCGCTCGCGGCGCGCGTCGAGCTGCGGATCTTCGCGCGGCCGCTCGTCGTCGCCGGCATCGTCGTCGTTCCCTGCGAGGGGATGCTGGCCCTGACCCTCTGGCTGCGCGGTGCGCCGCACCCCGAGTGGGCGCCGGCAGCCGTGATCGCCGCGATCGCGCTGCTCGCGCTCGGCGCGCTGCTGTTCGCGCGGCTCGCCAGAAGCGTGGAGTGAGAGCGGATGCCGCGCAGGCGCGGTCCGTAGGCTGACCGCATGCGCGAGCTCGCCTGGGACGGCTACGTCAACGCCAAGGATCTCGGCGGCCTGCCCACCGCCCTGTCGCCGAGCGGCGTGACGGCGTTCGGCCGCGTCGCGCGCGGGCCGCGCCGCGAGCGGCTCACGGCCCTCGGCTGGCAGCAGGCGCGCGACTGGGGGCTGCGCGCGATCGTCGACCTGCGCTGCGCGCACGAGGTGGGGCCGCGCGAGGGGGACCCGCAGCTCGCGCCCGCCAGCATCGCCGACATCACCGTGGCGGATGCCCCGACCGAAGACCAGAGCGACGAGGAGTTCCGGCGGGTCTGCTTCCCGATCCTCGACTCGCCCGAGTACTGGGCGCACAACTGGCGCCTGCAGCCGCACCTCGTGCGCGGGGCTCTCGAAGCAGTGGCTGCTGCCGGGCCGGGCGTGCTCGTGCACTGCAGCGCGGGGCGCGACCGCACGGGCATGATCGCGGCGCTGCTGCTGGGCAATGCGGGGGTCGTCCCCGACGCGGTCGCGCAGGATTACGCGCACTCGGTGCGCGCGATGGCGGGTGCGGCGATTCATGCGCCGGCGGTCGATCGGCAGTCTCGCTGGACGGCCGATGAGACCGACGCGTGGCTCGCCGACAAACTGCCGATCGTGCGCGAGACCGCGGCGAGCGCGCCGCAGATCATGACCGACCTCGGGGTGCACGAGGAGACGCGGGAACGACTGCGAGGGCTTCTCGTCGTCTGATGGGCGAGGAGTGCGCCGCCGTGCCCCCAGTGCTCCTTCGGCCCCCTAGGCTCGTGGCGTGCCCGCCCCCGACTCAGCGCCCCGGACTCCCGAAGACTCCACCGACCGGCTCGACCTCTATCGCCCCACGCTCGACGACGTCGACGGACTGCACGCGATCCTCTCAGACCCGCGGGTCTGGGAGCACTTCCCGAGCCTGCGCCCCACTGAGCGCGCGCAGACGGTCGGGAGGGTGCGGCGCTGGATGGCCGGCTGGGATGCCGTCGGGCTCGACACCTGGGTCGCACGTGAGCGTGGCGGCGACCGGATCGTCGGCTACGGCGGCTGCTCGGTGCTGCCCGGCGGGGTGTGGAACCTGGGCTACCGCTTCGCGCCCGCGGCGCAGGGTCGTGGTTTCGCGACGGAGCTCAGCCGGCGGGCGATCTCGCGAGCAGAGGCCGCGCGCCCGGCATCCCCAGTCATCGCGTACCTGCTCGAGCACAACGCGGCGTCGAAGGCGGTCGCCGAGAAGCTCGGCATGAAGCTCGTGCACCGCGGGCCCGATGCCGGCAACCCGGACCCGTCGGCGGTTCGGCTCGTCTACGCCTTCCGGGACCTCGCCGACACCGAGCTCGCGGCCGCCCTGCACTGAAACGACGCGGCCGGCGTCGCGTGCGCAGGGCGTCGCGTGCGCAGGGCGTCGCACTCAGCGCGCCAGCGTCGTGAGGTTGCCGGATGCCTCGAGCCGCAGCTCGACGTCGAGGTTCAGCCTCTCGAGGAACCCGCGATCGTGGCTCACGACGAGCAGCGCGCCGCGATAGGCGCAGAGCGCCTCGACCAGCCGGTCGATCGAGTCGAGATCGAGGTTGTTGGTCGGCTCGTCGAGCACCAGCAGCTGGGCCGGCGGGTCGGCGAGCAGCAGCCGAGCGAGCCCGACCCGGAAGCGCTCGCCGCCCGACAGACTCGAGACCGGCCGGTCGACGGCGTCGCCGCGGATGAGGAAGCGGGCCAGCCGATTGCGCAGCTCACCCGTCGTGGTGTTCGGCGCCGATGCGGCGACGTTCGCCAGCACGGTTCCGCTCTCGTCGAGGGTGTCGATGCGCTGCGGGAGGTACGCGACCCGCTCCGCCAGCAGGCCGTCGCCGCCCACGAGTCGCTCGAGCAGTGTGGTCTTGCCGACGCCGTTCGGCCCCGTGAGAGCGACCCGCTCGGGGCCCTGCAGCACGAACTCGCGCCCGTCCGCGCTGCGCAGCACGGCGATCCGGCGCCCACGCGCGAGTCCCGGGTCCGGCAGGTCGACCGTGATGCGATCGTCGTCGCGGATCAGCAGGTCTGCGGCCTCGACCGCCGCCTTGGCCTCGGCTTCGCGCCCTGCATGCAGGCCACGGATCTTCGCGCCGGACTTCTCACCCGAGTTCTTCATCGCATCGAACATCGCCTTGCCGAAATCGCCGTTCGCTCGCTTCTTCCGACCGTCTGCGGCACTGCGCGCCACTTTGGCCTCGGCCCTGATCCGGTCGCGCTGCTCCACGCGCAGGCGCTGCTTGGCGGTGGCGAGAGCCTGCCGAGCCGCCGCCTGCTGCTCGTCGAGCCAGGCGCGATAGGCGCTGAACGGGCCGCCGAAGACCGTGAGCGCGCCGCCACGCAGCTCGGCCGTGTCATCCATCAGCTCGAGCAGCGCCGTGTCGTGGCTCACCACGATGAGCGCGCCGCGCCACCCGCGCACCAGCTCGTAGAGCCGCTCACGCGCGTCGCCGTCGAGGTTGTTGGTGGGCTCGTCGAGCAGGGCGACGGATGCCCCGCGCAGCCGCACCCCGACGACGCCGGCCAGCATCGCCTCGCCTCCGCTCAGCTCGTCGACCCGGCGGTCGAGGTCGGCGGGCAGCCCCGTCGCGGCGAGCTCGGCGCTGGCACGCTCTTCGAGATCCCACCCGTCGCTGCCGATGAGGTCGTAGTTCGCGGGGTCCGTGTCGCCGCGCATGACCGCGCGGACGGCGTCGACCGCGGCGCGCACCCCGAGCAGCTCGGCCACCGTGGCATCCGCATCGAGCGTGAGGTGCTGCGGCAGATAGTCCACCGTGCCCGTGACGGTCGCGGTCCCGCTCGTCGGCGTGAGACGGCCCGCGATCAGCCGCAGCAGCGTGGATTTGCCGGCGCCGTTCGCGCCGATGAGGCCGGTGCGGCCGCGGCCGAAGGAGCCGGTGAGGCCGTCGAGGGCGAGATCGCCGTCAGGCCAGGTGAATGTGAGGTCGTTCAAGACGACCGAGGGTGCAGAGGGCATGGAAAAGGCTCCGGTTCGTGTCGAGATGGAATGCCGACACGGCGGAGCCTTGGTGCTCGATCAGGGGCGGGCAGGCGGCGGTGTCAGCGAGTGGTCGCGAAACCGGTGATGCCCGTCATTCCCTGTCCTTCGTCCCGTTCCCTGGCATAGCGGGTAATCCGCGGGAACACGTCAATGATGGCATGGATGCGTGGGCCGGTCACCCGTTGGGCAGCACTTTCCGCTCACATACCGAAATCAACGAAGTAGTACACAGATTCGCCATTCAGGCCTTGAATGTCGGTGGTGCGCTCTAGCCTGATGGCATGTCTTCGGTACTCGAGTCGCTTCAGAGCCTGGCCGCCATGGTCGACCGGGCGCTGCCGTGTGCCGACGATCTCGCGGCACTGACGCCCGACGAAGAGGCGCGGGCGACGCAGCTCCTCGGCGGCATCCGCTCGCGAATCGGCGGAACCATCTCACTGCTCGCCGCCGACATTCAGCGCAAGTCCGCGCGCGAGCTCGGAGTCGACGGGCTCGCCCAGCGGCGCGGCTTCAGAGACGGCGTCGGGCTCATTCAGAACCTCACGGGCGTGAGCCGCGACGAGGCCACTCGGCTGATCCGTGTGGGCGATCTGCTCGAGACCGCCCAGGCGGTCGCCCCCGTTCATCCGGCGGCAGGTGAGCCACGGGGCGAGCCTGCGCCGCGCTCGATATCGACCCTCGCCGGCCTGCCCGGCTCGTGGGATGCGCCGATCGGCGTCGCCGTGCGCAACGAGTGGCTGAGCGCGGCGCAGGGCGACGCGCTACGGCGAGCGCTCGGCACGCCCCGGCTGAGCGAGCTGGCTGTCGCGTGGCGCCGCGGGGTGCTCGAACTGATCGCCGACTGCTGGTCGGGCCAGTGGTCTCCTGAGGACCTCTCCCGTGCCGCTCAGCGCATGCACGCCTCGCTCGACACGCTGGCGGCCGCCCGCGAGGCCGAGCAGCGGAAGGAGATGCGCTCGTTCCGACGGCACGTGCGTACGAGCGGCATGGTGCACTACGACATCGATCTCGACCCGGAATCCGATGCACGGTTCTATGGGCCGATCCGTGCCATGCTGTCGCCGCGGCTCGGCGGTCCGCGCTTCCGCGACGAGGCCGAGCTCGCTTGGGCACGCGAGCTCGACGACGACCCGCGCAGCAATGAGCAGCTACAGGCCGACACGCTCGTCGACCTGGTCGAGTGCGGCGGCCGGTCCGAGCAGAACGTGCTGCTCTCGCGGCAGCGGCCCCAGGTCACGGTGGCGGTCACCACGCGCGATCTCGCCAAGGCGCGCACGGCGCAGGCGATTCTCGCGCGGCATCACGCGGGCGATCACACCAGCTGCCCGGGCGCATCCTTCGGCCTCCCGTGTGCGGGGCCCGATGAGGGCATCGCCTGGGTCGACGGGGCGAACGCCCCGATCACCGCGACGGATGCCTTGCGGATGGTCTGCGGCAGCGGGTTCACCCCCATGCTCTTCGACGAGACAGGCCAGGCGATCGACGTCGGAAAGGACCATCGGCTCTTCACCGGCAGACAGCGGCGAGCGATGGCGACGCGCGACGGCGGGTGCCTCTGGCCCGACTGCCCGATGCCTCCCGGTGCCACTGAGGCGCATCACGACAACCCCTGGGGCGCGAGTCCCGCGAACCGCAGAACCGAGACGCGCGACGGCGTCCTGCTCTGCAGGCGACATCACCTGATGCTGCACAACCATGGTGCGCGCGTCGAGCGGCGCGGCTCGGAGTACTGGCTGCTGTGGCCGGGGCGAGATCCGATCAGACTGCACTCGAAGGCCGGGGTGCAGGCGCAGCTACTGCTCGAGAGCGACGGCGCATGAGGCGGAAGTCTGTGTGGCGTCGCGCTGCGGCCGGCCGCGTGCGGCTACGCGGGCGCGGCCGCGTGCGCCCCTGGTTCGAGCAGCGCGTCGAGCGCCAGGAACTCGGCGTGGAATGCCGCGCGCAGCCGAGCCTTCTCATCACTGTCGCAGAACGCGCCGTCGATGCCGGCGAGAGCGACCGCCTTGGCGCCCTCCGCGTCGATGCCGAACGAAAAGAGGCCCTCGCTGTACTCGCGGCCGATATCGGTTCGGAAGAAGACGCCGTCATCGGTCGAGACCGAGACGTTGAGCCCGGCGCGGATCATCCGCGCAATCCGGTGACCGGGGTCGAGCGCCCACCCCGACAGTGCGCGGGTCGACAGGGGAGTGGTCGCGAACGGCAGCTGCCGCTCGCGCAGGCGCGCGACGAGCTCGGGGTCGTCGAGCACGCGGTAGCCGTGGTCGATGCGATCGACCCCGAGCACGTCAACGGCCACGCGCACGTCCTCTGCAGAGGCGGTTGCGGTCTCGCCCGCGTGGGCGGTGAGGTGGAACCCGTGCCGCTTCGCCAGCGCGTACGCCTCGGCGAAGCGGCCGGGGTCCTCGGTGTTCTCGGGCGTGAGGTCGTCCTGCCCGAGCGCGACCACCTCCGGGTACGGGTGGGTGATCATCTGCTCGACCAGCTCGACGGCGCTTCCCGCCGACTCGCGCCGGTTGATCGCCACCACGAGTCGGAAGCCGACGCCCAGATCGCGCTCGGCTGCACGCAGGCCGTCGATCACCGGCTCGAGGAACTCGCGGTAGCCCATGCCCCGCGCAGCGAAGTACTGCGGGTTCACGCCGTACTCGCGGTAGCGCAGATTGCCCGCGATCACCGCGGCACGGACCCCGTCGTAGGCGGTCGTCGCGAGGTCCTCCGACGTGCGCAGCACGTCGGTCGCCGCCCGGAAGGCCACGAGGAAGTCGGCGAGGTCGTCGTAGGCGAACAGCTCCTCGGGGTCGGTGGTCGGCAGCTCGACCCCGTAGCGGTCGGCGAGCGAGATGAGTCGTGCGGCACTCAGCGTCGAGACGAAGTGGCAATGCAACTCGGTCTTGGGAAGGAGCCTGAGGTAGTCGCGGTATGCCAGCACGCGATCATCGTGGCACGGCCGCCGTCACTCGGTACAGAGGCCCGCGCCGCGCGCCCGCGAGGCTCGGCAGAGGCCCGCGCCAAGCGCAGGCGAGGCCCCCGCCAAGCGCAATGTCGGTGGTCGAATCTAGACTCGAAAGGTGACGTCCCCCACTACTTCCGCAGCGTTCGGGCACGTGCACCCGGTCGACTCGCGAGCCAAGCTCAGCGTGCGCGGCGCGCGCGTGCACAACCTGCACAATGTCGACCTCGAGATCCCCCGCGATGCCCTGGTGGTCTTCACCGGGCTCTCCGGCTCAGGCAAGTCCTCGCTCGCCTTCGACACGATCTTCGCCGAGGGCCAGCGCCGCTACGTCGAGTCGCTGTCGGCCTACGCGCGCCAGTTCCTCGGCCAGGTCGACCGCCCCGACGTCGACTTCATCGAGGGTCTGAGCCCCGCGGTCTCGATCGACCAGAAGTCCACGAACCGCAACCCGCGCTCGACCGTCGGCACGATCACCGAGATCTACGACTACATGCGCCTGCTCTGGGCGCGCATCGGCGTCGCTCACTGCCCCGTGTGCGGCGAGAAGATCCAGCGCCAGACCGTGCAGCAGATCGCCGACCAGCTGATGGAGCTCGAAGAGCGCACTCGCTACCAGGTGCTCGCCCCCGTCGTGAAGCAGAAGAAGGGCGAGTTCGTCGACCTCTTCAAAGAGCTCGCGGCCAAGGGCTTCGCCCGCGTCCTCGTCGACGGCGAGCAGCACGCGCTGACCGAGCCGCCGACGCTGAAGAAGTCCTACAAGCACGACATCTCGGTCATCGTCGACCGTCTGGTCGCCGGGCCCGAGATCCTCGGCCGGCTCACCGACTCCATCGAGACGGCGCTCGGCCTGAGCGACGGCCTCGTCGACGTGAACTTCGTCGACGCCCCGGCAGACTCGCCCGAGGCATGGGTGACCTTCAGCGAGAAGCTCGCCTGCCCGAACGGGCACCCGATCCAGCTCACCGAGATCGAGCCGCGCACCTTCTCGTTCAACGCGCCGTTCGGCGCCTGCCCCGAGTGCTCCGGCCTCGGCGTGCGCATGGCCGTCGACGACGAGCTGCTGCTCGGCGACCCCGAGCTGAGCCTCGCCGAGGGCGTCATCATCCCGTGGACGAGCCAGGGCAAGAGCCTCTACCAGTACTACGAGAAGCTGCTCGCCGGCCTCGCACGCGACCTCGACTTCGACCTCGACACGCCGTGGAACAAGCTGCCCGAGCGCGTGCGCACGGCGGTCATGCACGGCGAGAACTTCGAGGTCAAGGTCAAGTGGCGCAACCGCTTCGGCCGCGAGATGAGCTACACCTCGGGCTTCGAGGGCGTTGTGCCCTACATCGAGCGCCAGTACGCCCAGGCCGAGACCGACACGCAGCGCCAGCGCTGGGCCGAGTTCCTGCGCGAGGTGCCGTGCCCCGTCTGCGACGGCAAGCGCCTCAAGCCCGAGGTGCTGTCGGTGCTCATCCACGACCACTCGATCGCCGATGTCGCCGAGCTCAGCCTCACCGACTCGCGCGAGTTCATGAACAAGCTCACGCTCACCGACCGCGAGGCGACGATCGCCGCTCAGGTGCTGCGCGAGATCAAGCTGCGCCTCGACTTCCTCATCCAGGTCGGGCTGGGCTACTTGAACATGGCGCGCGCGGCCGGAACCCTCTCGGGCGGCGAGGCGCAGCGCATCCGGCTCGCGACGCAGATCGGCTCGGGCCTCACGGGCGTGCTGTACGTGCTCGACGAGCCCTCGATCGGCCTGCACCAGCGCGACAACCGCCGCCTCATCGACACCCTCGTCGCCCTTCGCGACCTGGGCAACACGCTGATCGTCGTCGAGCACGACGAAGACACGATCCGCACCGCCGACTGGATCGTCGACATCGGCCCCGGCGCGGGCGAGGGCGGCGGCAAGGTCGTCCACTCCGGCACCTACGACGAGCTCGTCGACAACAAGGACTCGCTGACCGGCGACTATCTCGCCGGCCGCAAGGCGATCGCCGTGCCGAAGAAGCGCCGCAAGGTCGACAAGAAGCGGATGCTGCAGGTCGTCGGCGCCACTGCGAACAACCTCAAGGACCTGACGGTCGAGTTCCCGCTCGGCGTCTTCACCGCGGTGACGGGGGTGTCCGGCTCCGGCAAGTCGACCCTCGTCAACGACATCCTCTATCGCGTCCTCGCGCAGCGCCTCAACGGCGCACGCAAGGTGGCCGCCAAGCACACGCGCGTGACCGGCGTCGACAACCTCGACAAGGTCGTGCACGTCGACCAGGCGCCGATCGGCCGCACCCCGCGGTCGAACCCGGCGACCTACACCGGCGTGTTCGACAAGATCCGCACGCTGTTCAGCGAGACCGTCGAGGCGAAGTCCCGCGGCTACCAGCCCGGCCGCTTCAGTTTCAACGTCAAGGGCGGCCGCTGCGAGAACTGCCAGGGCGACGGCACGATCAAGATCGAGATGAACTTCCTGCCCGACGTCTACGTCGACTGCGAGGTCTGCCACGGCGCACGCTACAACCGCGACACGCTGCAGGTGCACTACAAGGGCAAGAACATCGCCGAGGTGCTCGACATGCCGATCGCCGAGGCTGCCGAGTTCTTCGAGCCGATCGGCTCGATCCACCGGTTCCTGAAGACCCTCGTCGACGTCGGCCTCGGCTATGTGCGACTCGGCCAGTCCGCCACGACGCTCTCGGGCGGCGAGGCGCAGCGCGTCAAGCTCGCCACCGAGCTGCAGCGCCGCACCAACGGCCGCAGCATCTACGTGCTCGACGAGCCGACGACGGGCCTGCACTTCGAAGACGTGCGCAAGCTGCTGCTCGTGCTCGACAGCCTCGTCGAGAAGGGCAACACGGTCATCGTCATCGAGCACAACCTCGACGTCATCAAGAGCGCCGACTACCTGATCGACCTCGGGCCTGAGGGCGGCGCGGGCGGCGGCCAGGTGATCGCCACGGGAACGCCCGAGCAGGTCGCCCAGGTCGAGGCGAGCCACACGGGGTTCTTCCTGCGCGAGATCCTGGGGCTCGACGAGCGCGCTCTCGCGAAGGCATCCGCCTGACCGTGGGCCCCGCCATCACCAACGGGCGCGCGCCGAGCCAGACCGTCCCCTACAAGCCGAAGACGGGCGAGATCCCGACCTCTCCCGGCGTGTACCGCTTCCGCGACGCGAGCCAGCGCGTGCTCTACGTCGGCAAGGCGAAGAACCTGCGCGCGCGGCTCTCGAACTACTTCCAGCCGCTGCGCAATCTGCACGAGCGCACCCGCCGCATGGTCACGACCGCGGCGAGCGTCGAGTGGACGGTCGTCGGCAACGAGTTCGAGGCGCTGCAGCTCGAGTACACCTGGATCAAGGAGTTCAACCCGCCCTTCAACGTCGTCTTCAAGGACGACAAGAGCTACCCCTACCTCGCCGTCACCCTCGGCGAGAACGTGCCCCGCGCGCTCGTCACCCGCAGTCGCAAAGACAAGACGAGCCGCTACTTCGGGCCGTACACGAAGGTCTGGGCCATCCGCGAGACGCTCGATCTGATGCTCAAGGCGTTCCCGATGCGCTCCTGCTCCGACGGGGTGTTCCGCCGCGCCGAGCAGACCGGCCGCCCGTGCCTGCTCGCCGACATCGGCAAGTGCGCGGCGCCCTGCGTCGGCCGCATCACCCGCGAAGAGCACCGCGAGCTCGCGAACGAGTTCGTCGACTTCATGTCCGGCAGCGACCAGCGCTACCTGCGCACGCTCACCAAGGAGATGACGGATGCCTCGGCCGAGCTGAACTTCGAGCTAGCCGCGCGCTATCGCGACCGCATCCAGGCGCTCACCGCCGTGATGGAGAAGACCGCGGTCGTCCTCTCCGACAACGTCGACGCCGACGTCTTCGGCATCGCCCACGACGAGCTCGCGGCCGCGGTGCAGCAGTTCATCGTGCGCGGCGGCCGCATCCGCGGAACACGCAGCTGGGTCGTCGACAAAGAGCTCGACCTCGAGCTCGGCGAGCTCGTCGAGACCGTGCTGCAGAACGCCTACGACGGCGACTTCGCGCCCCCGCGCGAGGTCATCGTGCCCGAGGTGCCCGACGACAGCGAGGCGCTCGAGCAGTGGCTCACGGCCCGGCGCACCGAGTTCGACGACGCGAGCCGCGGGGGAGCGGTCGCGCTCCGCACCGCACAGCGCGGCGACAAGGCCCAACTCGCCCAGACCGCCGCCATCAACGCGAAGGGCGCTCTCGCCCTGTACAAGACGCGCCGCAGCGCCGACTTCACCGCCCGCTCGCAGGCGCTGAACGTCATCCAGGACGCGCTCGGCATGGCCGAGGCGCCGCTGCGCATCGAGTGCTACGACGTCTCCCATCTGCAGGGCACGAACGTCGTGGCCTCCATGGTCGTCATGGAGGACGGCCTGCCGCGCAAAGACCAGTACCGCCGCTTCTCGATCCCCGAGACGACCGACGACACCGACTCGATCTACCAGGTGCTCACGCGGCGCCTCGCCTATCTGCAAGAGGAGGCGGCGGCCCCCGTCGCCGAGCGCGACGACGAGACGGGCGAGACCCGCCGGAAGAAGTTCGCGTATGCCCCGCAGCTGCTGCTCGTCGACGGCGGGCAGCCCCAGGTGAACGCCGCGAAGCGCGCGCTCGACGAGTCCGGTGTGCGAGGCATCCAGCTCGCGGGCATCGCCAAGCGCCTCGAGGAGGTGTGGCTGCCCGATTCCGACTATCCCGTGATCCTGCCGCGCAACTCCGACGCGCTCTTCCTCATCCAGCGCATCCGCGACGAGGCGCACCGCTTCGCGATCACCTATCAGCGCTCGACCCGCAAACGCGACATCTCGACCGTGCTCGGCACGGTGCCCGGCCTCGGGCCCGCCCGCGTCAAAGAGCTGCTGGGGCACTTCGGCTCCGTGGCGCGTCTGCGGCAGGCATCCGTCGAGGCGATCGCCGAGACGCGCGGCATCGGCCCCGCGCTCGCGCAGGCCGTGTACGACACCCTGCACGCGGCGGAGACGGCGCAGGCGGCGCAGCCGGCCCCCGGTGCCACCGGCGAGTGAATAGGCTGGTGGTGTGACGGCCATGCCACCAGCGCAGACAGCACCGGGCACCGCCATGTCGACGCAAGAGGTGCTCATCGTCACCGGAATGTCCGGCGCCGGCAGGTCGACCGTGGCAAAGGCCCTCGAGGACCTCGACTGGTTCGTCGTCGACAACCTGCCGCCGCAGATGCTGCGGCCGCTGCTCGACCTGGCGGGCCGCACCGAGCAGGACACTCCGCGTATCGCCGCCGTGCTCGACGTGCGCGGCCGCGACTTCTTCACCGAGCTCCAGGACCTCCTGCCGTCGCTGCGCGACAACGTCCGCCTGTCGGTGCTGTTCCTCGACGCGTCGGATGCCGCGCTGGTGCGGCGCTTCGAGTCGGTGCGCCGCCCGCACCCCCTGCAGGGCAACGGCACGATCCTCGACGGGATCATGGAGGAGCGCACGCGGGTCAAGCAGCTGCGCGAGTTCGCCGACAAGGTGATCGACACCTCCGAGCTGAACGTGCACCAGCTCACGAACCAGATCCACGACGCGTACAAGACCGACACGACTCCCGGCGTGCAGCTGACGATCTCGAGCTTCGGCTTCAAGTACGGGCTGCCGAGCGATGCGGACATGATCGCCGACGTGCGCTTCCTGCCGAACCCGTTCTGGGTTCCCGAGCTGCGTGCGCTGAACGGCACGGACGAGCCGGTGCGCGACTACGTCTTCGAGCAGGACGGGGCGGCCGAGTTCGTCGATCTGTGGAGCCGCATGCTCGAGGTGGCCCTCGCCGGCTACCAGCGCGAGAACAAGCGCCACGCGATGATCGCGATAGGCTGTACCGGCGGCAAGCACCGCTCCGTCGCGATCGTCGAGGAGCTGGCGCGGCGGGCCTCTGCCCTGCCCGGAGTCGCCGTCAACGTCAAGCACCGTGACCTTGGCCGCGAGTGACGCGGCAGATTGGACGTAACTCAGTGGCACTGACCGCGGACGTGAAGGACGAGCTTCTCTCGGTCGAGGCGGGCAAGACCACGGTACGTGCGGCGGAGCTCGCCACCATCCTGCGCCTCGCCGGCGGCCTGCACGTCATCTCGGGCCGCATCGCCATCGAGAGCGAGCTCGACAGCCCGCAGCTCGCGCGCCACGTGGCTCGAGGCCTGGCCGAGCTCTACGGAGTCCGCTCAGAGGGCGCCGCGATCAAGGCATCCGGAACGCGTCGCACCGACCAGTTCGTGGTCCGCGTCGTCGACGGCGGTGAGACGCTCGCCCGCCAGACCGGCCTGCTCGACGCGCGCCGTCGCCCCATCCGCGGGCTCCCCAACAAGCTCACGACGGGCTCGCGCGACGAGCTGGCCGCCGTGTGGCGCGGGGCGTTCCTCGCCGCGGGCTCCCTCACCGACCCCGGTCGCTCCGCCTCGCTCGAGATCACGACGCCCGGCAACGAGACCGCCATGGCGCTCGTCGGCGCGGCCGGGCGCCTCGGCATCGCGGCCAAGGCGCGCGAGGTGCGCGGCGTGCATCGGGTCGTGATCCGCGACGGCGAGGCGATCAGCGGCATGCTGTCGCTGATGGGCGCCGCCGGCACCGTGCGCAGCTGGGAGGAGCTGCGGCAGCGCCGCGAGGTGCGCGCAACGGCGAACCGACTCGTGAACTTTGACGACGCGAACCTGCGCCGCAGCGCCCAGGCGGCGGTCGCCGCGTGCGCGCGCGTCGAGCGCGCGCTCGAGATCCTCGGGCCCGATCTGCCCGAGCACCTCAAGTACGCGGGCGAGCTGCGCCTCGCCCACCGCGACGCGAGCCTGGACGAGCTCGGCCACCACGCCGACCCGCCCATGACGAAGGACGCGGTCGCCGGCCGCATCCGCCGGCTGCTCGCGATGGCCGACAAGAAGGCCGCGGATCTCGGGATTCCCGGCACGGAGGCGAACCTTCCCCCCGAGCTCGAGGAATAGGCCGTAACGCAAGCGGGCATGCGGTCCTTCGAGCCTTATCCGCACGCTCTCGCGTTACTAGAGTTGAGAACGTCTGCAGAAGATACGAGGAGAAGAGTGAATGGCTGACTACACGCTCGCCGACCTGCCCTACGACTACTCGGCACTCGAGCCGAACATCTCGGGCCGGATCATGGAGCTTCACCACGACAAGCACCACAAGACCTACGTCGACGGTGCGAACACCGCTCTCGCCAAGCTCGCCGAGGCGCGCGACGCGGGCGACTTCACCTACGTCAACAAGCTTCAGAAGGACCTGGCCTTCAACCTGGCCGGCCACGTGAACCACACGGTCTTCTGGAACAACCTCTCGCCGGACGGGGGCGACAAGCCCGAGGGCGAGCTCGGCGCGGCGATCGACGAGTTCTTCGGCTCGTTCGACAAGTTCCGGGCGCACTTCACCGCCTCGGCCCTCGGCATCCAGGGCTCCGGCTGGTCGATCCTCGCGTGGGACTCGCTCGGACAGAAGCTCATCATCGAGCAGCTCTACGACCACCAGGGCAACCTGGCCGCCGCGACCGTTCCGCTGCTGCTCCTCGACATGTGGGAGCACGCGTTCTACCTCGACTACGTCAACGTCAAGGCCGACTACGTCAAGGCGTTCTGGAACATCGCGAACTGGGCCGACGTCAACGCCCGTTTCGAGAAGGCGCGCACCACCACCTCCGGTCTGCTGCTTCCGTAGCTGATGTCCGGCGCCCGGCACACAATGCCGGGCGCCGGTTCTGCACCTCACCACCCTCACCAGCCGGCAGCGCCGGCATCGACACCACCTGGAGATCCCCGTGTCCGTAAAGATCGGAATCAACGGCTTCGGCCGTATCGGTCGCAACTTCTTCCGCGCAGCGCTCGAGAAGGGCACCGACCTCGAGATCGTCGCCGTCAACGACCTCACCGACGCCAAGACGCTCGCGCACCTGCTCAAGTACGACTCGATCCTGGGCACGCTGAAGGAGACCGTGGCGGTCGACGGCGACGACATCGTCGTCGACGGCAAGCGCATCAAGGTCCTCGCCGACCGCGACCCCGCCAACCTGCCGTGGGGCGAGCTCGGCGTCGAGATCGTCATCGAGTCGACCGGATTCTTCACCAACGGCGAGAAGGCAAAGGCGCACCTCGACGCCGGCGCCAAGAAGGTCATCATCTCGGCCCCTGCCACCAACGAGGACGGCACCTTCGTCATCGGCGTGAACGAGGACTCGTACGACCCGGCGACGCAGCACATCATCTCGAACGCCTCCTGCACGACCAACTGCCTCGCGCCGCTGGCCAAGGTGTTCAACGACAAGTTCGGCATCGAGCGCGGCCTCATGACGACGGTGCACGCCTACACCGCCGACCAGAACCTGCAGGACGGCCCGCACAAGGACCTGCGCCGCGCTCGCGCCGCCGGCCTCTCGATCATCCCCACCTCGACGGGTGCGGCGAAGGCCATCGGCCTGGTGCTGCCCGAGCTGCAGGGCAAGCTCGACGGCTTCGCGCTGCGCGTGCCGACCCCCACCGGCTCGATCACCGACCTCACCGTCACCACCAAGACGCCGGTGACCGTCGACGAGATCAAGGCCGCCTACAAGGAGGCCGCAGAGGGCTCGCTCAAGGGCATCCTCGAGTACACCGAGGACCCGATCGTCTCGCGCGACATCGTCGGCAACCCGCACTCGTCGATCTTCGACGCCGGTCTCGTCCGCGTCATCGGCGACCAGGTGAAGCTGTCGTCCTGGTACGACAACGAGTGGGGCTACTCGCGCCGCCTCGTCGACCTGGCCGACTACGTGGCCGAGCGCCTCTAAGCGCTCGAGGCCGCACCGACGAGAGACAAGAGGACACGCAGTGGCGCTTCGCACCCTGGAATCACTGGGCTCGCTCGCAGGCAAGAAGGTCGTGGTTCGCTGCGACCTGAACGTTCCGCTGAAGGACGGCGTCATCACCGATGACGGCCGCGTGCGCGCGTCCCTGCCCACCCTCAACGCGCTGCTGTCGCAGGGCGCCCGAGTCGTGGTGATCAGCCACCTCGGGCGCCCCGACGGCGCACCCGACCCGAAGTACTCGCTCGCGCCCGTCGCCGCCCGACTCGGCGAGCTGCTCGGCGCATCCGTCGAGTTCGCGACCGACACGGTCGGCCCTGATGCCGAGGCCAAGGTCGGGGCGCTGGAAGACGGCGGGGTGGTCGTGCTCGAGAACCTGCGCTTCAACCCCGAAGAGACCTCGAAGGACGAGAGCGCGCGCACCGCGTTCGCCGGCCGGCTCGCCGCGTTCGGCGACGCGTTCGTCTCCGACGGCTTCGGCGTGGTGCACCGCAAGCAGGCATCCGTCTACGAGCTCGCTGAGGCGCTGCCGAGCGCCGCGGGCCTGCTCATCCAGGCCGAGCTCGACGTGCTCGACCGCCTCACCGAGAACCCCGAGCGCCCCTACACGGTCGTGCTCGGCGGCTCGAAGGTCAGCGACAAACTCGGCGTCATCGGCCATCTGCTGCCGCGCGTGAACTCGCTCGCCATCGGCGGCGGCATGCTGTTCACCTTCCTCGCGGCCCAGGGCCACAAGGTCGGCTCGAGCCTGCTCGAGGCCGACCAGATCGACACCGTGAAGGGCTACCTCGCGAAGGCCGAGGAGCTCGGCGTCGAGATCGTGCTTCCGACCGACGTCGTCGTCGCCGAGAAGTTCGGCGCCGACGCCGCGCACGAGGTGCGCCCGGTCGACGACATCGAGGGCACCCCCTGGGGCTCGGCCGGTCTCGGGCTCGACATCGGCCCCGAGACCGCCGCGGCGTTCGCCGAGAAGATCGCCTCCGCCAAGACCGTGTTCTGGAACGGCCCCATGGGCGTGTTCGAGCTCGCGCCGTTCGCGGCGGGCACCAAGGCCGTCGCCCAGGCGCTGACCGAGGTCGACGGCCTCTCGGTCGTCGGCGGCGGCGACTCCGCAGCCGCCGTGCGCGCGCTCGGCTTCCAGGACGAGCAGTTCGGGCACATCTCCACCGGCGGCGGCGCCAGCCTCGAGTTCCTCGAGGGCAAGAAGCTGCCCGGGCTCGAGGCGCTCGGCTGGGAGGCCGCCGAGTGAGCGACGCGCCCGTGGCCGAGACCCGCCGCACCCCGCTGATCGCGGGGAACTGGAAGATGAACTTCGACCACCTGCAGGCGATCGCGTTCGTGCAGAAGCTCGCGTGGACCCTCAAGGATGCCCAGCACGACTACGACGACGTCGAGGTGGCGGTCTTCCCGCCGTTCACCGACCTGCGCAGTGTGCAGACGCTCGTGCAGGCCGACAAGCTGCAGCTGAAGTACGGCGGGCAGGACGTCTCGACGCACGCCGCCGGCGCCTACACCGGCGAGATCTCGGCGGGCTTCCTCAAGAAGCTCGACTGCGACTATGTGATCGTCGGCCACTCCGAGCGCCGCTACCGGCACGTGGAGTCCGACGAGACCATCGCCGCCAAGGCGAAGGCCGCGAAAGAGACCGGCCTCGTGCCGCTCATCTGCGTCGGCGAGACCGCGAAGGACCTCGAGCGCCACGAGCCGAGCGCCGTTCCCGCGAACCAGCTGCGCGGCGCGCTCATCGACTTCAAGCCCGGTGACGAGTTCGTCGTCGCGTACGAGCCCGTGTGGGCGATCGGCGCGGGGGCCGCGGCTACGGCCGAGCAGGCGCAGAACGTGGCATCCGTGCTGCGCGATGTGGTGCGCCAGGTCGTGGGCGACGAGACGGCGGCGACCACGCGCATCCTCTACGGCGGCTCGGTGAAGTCCGACAACATCGTCGGCTTCATGAAGTGCCCCGACGTCGACGGCGTGCTCGTCGGCGGTGCGAGCCTCGACGTCGACGAGTTCGCCGCAATCGTGCGCTACAAGAAGCACGCGACCTACTGATCGGCGGGCCGGCCGGGCAGCGGTCGCGACCGTGATCGGCCGACCCGACCTGACCGTCGGCAATCGACGCTCGTTTATACTGGCAGACGGTGCCGCGGACGCTTGCCGCCGGTGCCGACGCTGAAGAAAGGCCCATATCGTGCAAATCCTCCAGGTCGTCCTGCAGGTGCTCCTCGGCATCACCAGCCTGCTGCTGACCCTCCTGATCCTGCTGCACAAGGGGCGCGGCGGCGGCCTCTCCGACATGTTCGGCGGCGGCATGACCTCGAACCTCGGCGCCTCGGGCGTCGCGGAGCGGAACCTGAACCGCATCACCGTGATCCTCGGCCTCGTCTGGGTCATCTGCATCGTGGTGCTCGGTCTCATCACCCGCTTCACGTCGTGAGCACCGCACAGCTCGCGACGGCATCGCACACGCACACCCGAAACATCTAGGAGGAGCAATGGTTTCCGGAGGCAGCGCCATCCGGGGTTCCCGCGTCGGCGCGGGCCCGATGGGCGAGCAGGACCACGGCCATCACGCCGATCGCATCGCGGTCTCGTACTGGGACGCTCTCGGAAACGAGACCGTCCGCTACTTCGCGGCGAACCTGCCCGAAGAAGAGATCCCCGAGACCATCGACTGCCCGACGTCGGGTCTTCCGGCGGGTCGCGACAAGGCGAACCCGCCGGCGGTCGCGAAGAACGAGCCGTACAAGACGCACCTCGCCTACGTGAAGGAGCGCCGCACCGAGGAAGAGGCCGAGGCCCTTCTGCAGGAGGCGCTCGACAAGCTGCGCGCGCGCCGCGGCACCGTCGCCAGCTAGGCACGCACCCATGAGAAAGGGGCTCCCCATGCGGGGAGCCCCTTTCTCGATGCTCTAGTAGCTCTCGGCGATCAGGTCCTCGGGAACCTCGGCCGCGGCATCCTCGTCGACGAAGAAGACGGTGCGCTTGCGGCCCTTGGCACCGGCGGCCGGCACTTCGAGGTACGACGCGCCCGCGAGGGCGAGGCCGAGGGCGGATGCCTTGTCGGCGCCGGCGAGCACGAGCCACACGCGCTCGGACGAGTTGATCACGGGGCGGGTGAGCGACAGCCGCTCAGGCGGCGGCTTCGGCGAGTTGCGCACCGAGATGACGGGGGCGTCGGTGACGCGGATGCCCGCCAGGTTCGGGAACAGCGATGCGATGTGCCCGTCAGGGCCGACGCCGAGGAAGGTGATGTCGAACCGCGGCCACTGGCCGCCGTCGGGGGAGAAGCGGGCGAGCTCGGCGGTGTACGCCGCGACGCCCTCTTCCAGCGAGGCCACCTCGTCGCTCGCCGCGAAGGGGTGGATGTTCTCGGCAGGAACCGCGATGTGGTCGAGAAGGGCCTCGCGCGCCTGCAGCTCGTTGCGGTCGGCGTCGCCCTTCGGTACGAAGCGCTCGTCGCCCCACCAGAAGTGCACCTTCGACCAGTCCACGCTGTCGCGCGACGGTGACTCGTTGACGGCGGCCAGCGAGCCGATGCCGATGGTGCCCCCTGTGAGCACGACGTGGGCGTCGCCGAAGTCGGCGATGACGTCGACCACCTTGGTGAGGAACCGGGCCGCGACCGAAGCGGCGAGTGCTTGCTTATTCGGGTGGACAAGCACCCGCCGTTCGTTCGTCATAGTCTCCTCAGACTACTGCGGTGGTGGTGCCGACTAGTGACCGAGCAGAGCGATGCCCTTGGTGATGACCTGGCCGTACAGCTCGTCGGGGTCGAGCCGACGCAGCTCCTCGGCGAGGCAGTCGCGCAGGTTCCGGCGGGGGAGCGCCAGGTCGTGCGTGGGCTGCCCCGGCTGCTTCAGGGTCGCAATGCCGGGAACGTCGCGCTCGAGCTCGATGTCACCCGAGGCGCGCGTGAGGCGCACGCCGTGGATGCCGCTCGAGCCGTTCGCGCGGGTGGTGATGTCCTTGTTCACCGGCGCGTCGAGCGCCATGCGCAGCCAGGCCGCGAGCAGGTACGTCGAGGGGGAGTCCTCTGCACCCGTCACGTGCACCTGGGTGACCGGCTCGTACGGCGCCTGGTCGAGCGCCGCCGCGAGCTGCGCGCGCCACAGCGTGAGGCGCGTCCAGGCGAAGTCGGTGTCGCCGGGCGCGTACGTGACCGAGTTGTGGCGGATCGCCGCGGCCGGGTCGGGCTGCGTCGAGGCATCCGTGATGCGCCGGGTCGCGATGCGCCCGAGGGGCGAATCGGAGACCTTGATCGGCGCCTTGCGCGGCCACCAGGCGACGACGGGCGCGTCGGGCAGCAGCAGGGCCGTGACGAGGCCCTCCTCGTCGTCCGCGACGTCGCCGTAGGCGCGCAGGATGATGACCTCGGAGGCGCCGGCGTCGGCACCCACGCGGATCTGCGCGTCGAGGCGGTGGCCCACCGACGCGAGCGCCGGGTCCTCGTCGTCGGCCTTCGCGATGACGATGACGCGCATCGGATGCTCGCGCGAGGCGTCGTTCGCGGCCTCGATGGCCTCTTCCTCTTCGCCCATCGCGGTCGAGATGACCAGGGTGAGCACGCGGCCGAGGGTGACGACGCCACCCTCGTCGCGGATCTTCACCAGGGTCTTCGCGACGCCGTTGGTAGTGGTGTCTGACAGGTCGACGATCACGGACGCCTCCAAACTCGGCCGTCGCGGGCCATCATGTCGTCTGCGGACTTGGGGCCCCACGAGCCCGGCTTGTACTGCTCGGGCTGGCCCTGCTTCGCCCAGAACTCCTCGATCGGGTCGAGGATCTTCCAGGAGAGCTCGACCTCCTCGTGGCGCGGGAACAGCGGCGGGTCGCCGAGCAGCACGTCGAGGATGAGCCGCTCGTAGGCCTCAGGGCTCGCCTCAGTGAACGAGTGGCCGTAGCCGAAGTCCATCGTGACGTCGCGCACCTGCATGCCCGCACCAGGCACCTTGGAGCCGAAGCGGATCGTGACGCCCTCGTCGGGCTGCACGCGGATCACGAGGGCGTTCTGGCCGAGCGCCTCGGTCTGCGAGCCATCGAACAGCTGCTGCGGGGCGCGCTTGAACACGACCGCGATCTCGGTGACGCGGCGGCCCAGGCGCTTGCCGGTGCGCAGGTAGAACGGCACTCCTGCCCAGCGGCGGGTACCGATCTCGAGCTTGATGGCGGCGAAGGTCTCGGTCGCGGACTGAGGGTTCATGCCCTCTTCCTCGAGGAATCCGAGCACCTTCTCGCCACCCTGCCAGCCGCCCGCGTACTGGCCGCGCGCGGTCGCCGTGGACAGGTCCTCGGGCAGGCGGACGGCGGCGAGCACCTTCTCCTTCTCGGCGCGCAGGTCCTTCGCGTCGAAGCTGATCGGCTCTTCCATGGCGGTGAGCGCGAGCAGCTGCAGCAGGTGGTTCTGAATGACGTCGCGGGCAGCGCCGATGCCGTCGTAGTAGCCGGCACGGCCGGCCACGCCGATGTCTTCGGCCATCGTGATCTGCACGTGGTCGACGTAGTTGGCGTTCCAGATCGGCTCGTACAGCTCGTTCGCGAAGCGCAGCGCCAGGATGTTCTGGACCGTCTCCTTGCCGAGGTAGTGGTCGATGCGGAACACCGAGTCGGGCGGGAAGACCGACTCGACGACCGAGTTCAGCTCACGCGCCGTCTTGAGGTCGCTTCCGAAGGGCTTCTCGATGACGACGCGGCGCCACTGGCCCTCCTTCGAGTCCGCGAGCCCCGACTTCTTCAGCTGCTCGGTGACGAGCGGGAAGGCCTTCGGGGGGATGGACAGGTAGAAGGCGTGGTTGCCGTTGGTGCCGCGCTCCTCGTCGAGGGCGTGGATCGTGTCGGCGAGGCGCTGGAAGGCCTCGTCGTCATCGAACTCGCCGGGGACGAAGCGGATGCCCTGGGCCAGCTGCTGCCACACCTCGTCGTGGAACGGGGTGCGCGCGTGCTGCTTGACGGCCTCGTAGACGACCTGTTCGAAGTCCTGGTCGACCCAGTCGCGTCGAGCGAAGCCGACGAGGGCGAAGCCGGGGGGCAGCAGGCCGCGGTTGGCCAGGTCGTAGACCGCCGGCATCAGCTTCTTGCGCGACAGGTCGCCCGTCACGCCGAAGATGATGAGCCCGGACGGGCCCGCGATGCGGTTCAGCCGTTGATCGTCACTGCTGCGCAGAGGATTGAAATCCTTGGTGATCTCCACCGGGGACATTGAGCTCGCTTACTACTCGTTGACCGCGCCGAAGAGGGTCGCGATGTTCGCCTCAGGGTCGGTCAGGTTCAGGGTGAGCACCGGGCGGCCGTGCTGCGCCAGCACGGCGCCGTCACCGGCGGCCTGTGCGTTGATCAGCTGGCCGAAGGTGAACGGGCGCTCCGGGATCTGCAGGTCCTGCGGGTGCGTCGAGGTGATCTGCAGGAACACGCCGACCGCAGGGCCGCCCTTGTGGAACTGGCCGGTGGAGTGCAGGAAGCGCGGGCCCCACCCGAAGGTGACGGGGCGCTTGGCACGCGCCGCGATCAGGTCGCGGATGCCGGCGAGCTGGGGCAGGGCGATGCGGTCGACGTAGGCCTGCACCGCGACGTAGCCGTCCTCGGGCAGCTGGGCGAGCAGGGCGCCGATGGCGCTGTCGAGATCGGATGCCCCACCCAGCAGCCCCTCGGTCGCGCGCACCTCGATGCCGGCCTCGGTGAACACCGGGGCCGTCTCTTCGGGGGTGGCGTCGAGCAGCGCACGCGCGGCGGCCTTGGCGGCCTCGACGTCGGGCTGGTCGAAGGGGTTGATGCCGAGCAGGCGCCCCGCGACGGCGACGGCGAACTCCCACAGCACGAACTGCGAGCCGAGCGAGCCCGAGACGAGGATCTCGCCCTCGTGGCGCGCCTGGGGCAGCAGGTGGAACTCGGTCGCGTCCTCGACGAGGCGGGCGATCTGCAGGTCGTCGAGCGTCTCGGACAGCTCGGGCGCCTCGGTGCCGAGGACCACCGGCAGCACGCCGGTGCCGAGCTTGCCGGTCGACTCGGCGATGAGCTGCTCGGCCCAGTCGCCAAAGCCGACGAGTGGGCTGCCGTCGGTGACGATGCCGAGCTTGCCCTTCGACGCCATCGCGGCGCCGAGGATGAGGCCGGGGTTCTTCTCGTCGTCGATGGCCAGCTCGCGCAGCACGGCCTCGGCCTCGACGAGGAGCTCTTCGAGGTCGACGCCGGCGAGGCCGGAGGGCACGAGGCCGAACGCGGTGAGCGCCGAGTAGCGTCCGCCCACGTTCGGGTCGGCGTTGAAGACCGTGAAGCCGGCTTCACGGGCGCTCTGGTCGAGCGGCGAACCCGGGTCGGTCACGATGACGATGCGCTCAGTCGGCTCGATTCCGGCGTCGCGGAACGCCTTCTCGTAGATGCGCTTGTGGCTGTCGGTCTCGAGCGTGGAGCCCGACTTCGACGAGACCACGACGGCCGTCGTCTCAAGCCGGTCGCCGATCGCGGCGAGCACCTGGCCGGGGTCGGTGGTGTCGAGGATCGTGAGCTCGACGCCCTCGGTGTTGGTGATCACCTCGGGGGCGAGCGACGAGCCGCCCATGCCGCCCAGGACGATGTGATTCACGCCTGCCGCGCGCAGCTTGTCGCGCAGGGCGTAGATGTCGGCGATGAGCGGCCGCGAGATGTTCACGGCGTCGATCCAGCCGAGGCGCTTGCTCGCCTCGGACTCGGCGTCGGGACCCCACAGGGTGGGGTCCTGGGCGAAGATGCCCGACGCGACGAGGTCCTTCACGAGTGCGGGGAGGGCGGCCTCGACGGCCTCCTTCACCGCGCCGCTGACGTGGATCTGGACCGTCACTTGGCGGCCTCCAGCGAGGACTCGAGCGCGCCCTGGACGGACTCGACGAGCTCGTTCCACGAGGCGATGAACTTGTCGACGCCCTCGGTCTCGAGCAGCTGCACAACGTCCTCGTAGCTCACGCCGACCTTGGCGACGGCGTCGAGCACGCGCGCGGCCTCGTCGTAGGCGCCGGTGATCGTGTCGCCGGTCACCTCGGCGTGGTCGAAGGTCGCCTCGAGCGTCTTCTCGGGCATGGTGTTGACGACGCCGGGGGCGACCAGGCCGGTCACGTAGAGCGTGTCGGGCAGGCTCGGGTCCTTGACGCCGGTCGAGGCCCACAGCGGGCGCTGCAGGTTGCCGCCGGCCGCGAGCAGGCCCTGGGCGCGCTCGGTCGCGAACTCCTGCTCGAAGAGCTGGTAGGCGAGAACCGCGTTGGCGACGCCCGACTTGCTCTTGAGCGCGAGCGCCTCGTCGGTGCCGATGGCGGTCAGGCGCTTGTCGATCTCGGTGTCGACGCGCGAGACGAAGAACGAGGCGACGGAGTGGATCTTCGAGATGTCGATGCCGGCGGCCTTCGCGGTCTCAAGCCCCGTCAGGTAGGCGTTGATGACCTCGCGGTAGCGCTCGAGCGAGAAGATCAGGGTGACGTTGACGCTGATGCCCTTGCCGATGACGGCCGCGATCGCCTCGAGGCCGGCCTTCGTGGCGGGGATCTTGATCAGCGCGTTCTCCTTGCCGACCTTCTTCCACAGCTGCTCGGCCTCGGCGATGGTGCCGGCGGCGTCGTTGGCCAGGTTCGGCTCGACCTCGATCGAGACGCGCCCGTCGACGCCGTTCGTCGCGTCGTAGATCGGCTTGAAGATGTCGGAGGCGTCGGCGACGTCGGCCGTCGTGAGCTCGAAGATCGCCTCGGTGGCCGACTTGCCGGCGGCGGCGAGCGACGCGAGCTTCTCGGTGTAGCCCTCGCCCTTGCCGATCGCGGCGGCGAAGATCGTCGGGTTCGTGGTGACGCCCGTGACGTTCTTCTCGTCGATGAGCTTCTGGAGCCCGCCGGAGGTGATGCGGGTGCGCGACAGGTCGTCCAGCCAGATGCTGACGCCCGCGGCGGCGAGCTTCGCGGTAGGAGTAGTCATTTGCTTCTCTTCTTTCCTTGAGATCTCTGGGCTCTCAGACGGTCACTTGCCGTTGGCGGCCAAGGACTCCTTGGCGGCCGCGAGCACGGCCTCGGTCGTGATGCCGAACTTCTCGAACAGGGTCTTGTAGTCGGCCGAGGCGCCGAAGTGCTCGATCGACACGATGCGGCCCTTGTCGCCGACCCAGCTGTGCCAGGGCAGGGCGATGCCGGCCTCGACGGCGACGCGGGCGGTGACGGACGCCGGAAGCACGGACTCCTTGTACTCCGCGCTCTGCTCGGCGAACCACTCCTGGCTCGGCACCGAGACGACGCGGGCGTTGATGCCGTCGGCCTTCAGCTTCTCGCGCGCCTCGACGGCGATCTGCAGCTCGGAGCCGGTCGCGATGAGGATGATGTCGGGCGTTCCGTTCGGCGCCTCGGCGAGCACGTACGCGCCCTTGCCGACGAACTTGGCGGAGGCGAAGGTGTCGCCGGATGCCTCGCCGTCGCCGCGCTCGAACACGGGGATGTTCTGACGGGTCAGCGCGAGGCCGACCGGGCCGCCGTGGCGCTTGACGGTCTCGAGCCAGGCATACGCCGTCTCGTTGGCGTCGCCGGGGCGCACGATCGACAGGTTCGGGATCGCACGCAGCGCGGCGAGGTGCTCGACCGGCTGGTGGGTCGGGCCGTCTTCGCCGAGGGCGATCGAGTCGTGCGTCCAGACGAAGATCGACGGGATGTCCATCAGGGCGGCGAGGCGAACCGCGGGGCGCATGTAGTCGGCGAACTGCAGGAAGGTGCCGCCGTAGGCGCGCGTCTTGCCGTGCAGGGTGATGCCGTTGAGGATGGCGCCCATCGCGTGCTCGCGGATGCCGAAGTGGAGGATGCGGCCGTAGGGGTTGCCCTGGCCCCACTCAGGCGTGGTGATCGAGCTCGGCAGGAACGAGCCGCCGCCCTCGATGGTCGTCAGGTTCGACTCGGCGAGGTCGGCCGAGCCGCCCCACAGCTCGGGCAGCTGCGCGGCGAGGGCGTTGATCGCCTTGCCGCTCGCGGCGCGGGTCGAGACCTCCTTACCGGCCTCGAACACCGGCAGCGCGGCCTCGAGGCCCTCGGGCAGCTCGCCGGCCTCGAGGCGGTCGAACAGCGCCTTGCGCTCGGGGTTCGCAGCGGCCCAGGCGTCGAAGCTCTTCTGCCACTCGGCGCGCTGCTGCTTGCCGCGCTCGATCGCGCCGCGGGTGTGGGCGAGGACCTCGGGGTCGACGTCGAAGCTCTTCTCGGGGTCGAAGCCGAGGGCCTTCTTCACGCCCGCGACCTCGTCGGCGCCGAGCTTGGCGCCGTGCACCTTGCCCGTGCCCTGCTTGGTCGGCGACGGGTAGCCGATGAGGGTCTTGAGGATGATGATCGACGGCTTGTCGGTGACGGTCTTGGCCGCCTCGATCGTGTCGAACAGCTCCTGCACGTCCTCGTGGTACTCGCCGGTCTTAAACCAGTCGACCACGCGGACATCCCAGCCGTACGCCTCGTAGCGCTTGGCGGTGTCCTCGGACAGCGCGATGTCGGTGTTGTCCTCGATGGAGATGTTGTTCTTGTCGTAGATCACGACGAGGTTGCCGAGCTGCTGCGTGCCGGCGAGCTGGCCCGCCTCGCTCGTGACGCCCTCTTCGATGTCGCCGTCGCCGGCGATGACGTACACGTAGTGGTCGAACGGCGACGTGCCGGCCGGGGCCTCCGGGTCGAAGAGGCCGCGCTCATAGCGCTGAGCGTAGGCGAAGCCGACGGCCGAGGCGAGGCCCTGGCCGAGCGGGCCGGTCGTGATCTCGACGCCCTTGGTGTGGCGGTACTCGGGGTGGCCCGGCGTGAGCGAGCCCCAGGTGCGCAGCGCCTCGAGGTCGGAGAGCTCGAGGCCCCAGCCGCCGAGGTAGAGCTGGATGTACTGGGTCAGGGAAGAGTGGCCGACCGAGAGGATGAACCGGTCCTGGCCGACCCACTGGTCGTCGCTCGGGTCCTTCCGCATGATCTTCTGCCACAGAAGGTAGGCCGCCGGGGCCAGGCTCATCGCGGTGCCCGGGTGGCCGTTGCCCACCTTCTCGACGGCATCTGCCGCAAGCACTCGGACGGTGTCGACCGCCTTGTTGTCAATGGAATCCCATTGCAGAGCTGCCACTGGAACTGACCCTTCACTATTCAGTGCGGCCGGGTCCTGTTGCATACCCGCCGCTTATCGGTTGTGCCGCCACGGACGTCATTGGCAACCGCGGCGCTTCGCAGACTTCTCCCAGCCGGAAGGTTGGAATGTTGTCTCGTCTGTGTAAAGCCTCGGAAGGCGAGCACCCAACAGCATAGTCGCGCCCGTGCACCCCCAGACCACCTGGGCCGTGAACTAGACTCGGTGCGACACAAAACCCCCTCGAGGAGCCATGGGCATTGCCGTAGAGCGTCAGGCGGAAGCCGGCGAACACAGCGCCCCCGCACATATCGGCTTCGGCCGCAAGGCGTCCGCGTACTTCGCGCTGACGAAGCCTCGCGTCATGGAGCTGCTGCTGGTCACGACGATCCCCGTCATGATCCTTGCGGACAGGGGCCTGCCGAACGTCTGGCTCATCATCGCCACGGTCATCGGCGGCGCCCTCTCCGCCGGCAGCGCGGCGGCGTTCAACATGTACATCGACCGCGACATCGACGCCGTCATGAAGCGCACCAAGAACCGACCGATCGTCACGGGCGAGGTCAGCCCGCGCGAGGCCTACATCTTCGCGTGGACGCTCGGCGTGGTCTCGACGGTGTGGCTCGCGCTCACCACGAACCTGCTCGCCGCCGGTCTCTCGGTCGCCGCGATCCTGTTCTATGTCTTCGTCTACACGCTGTGGCTCAAGCGCCGCACCGCGCAGAACATCATCTGGGGCGGAATCGCCGGCTGCTTCCCGGTGCTCATCGGGTGGTCGGCCGTCACCGACCGCCTCGACTGGGCTCCGTTCATCCTCTTCGCCGTCGTCTTCCTGTGGACCCCGCCGCACTACTGGCCGCTGTCCATGAAGTACCGCGACGACTACAAGGCCGTCGGCGTGCCGATGCTCGGAGTGGTGCGCGGTAGGGCGCAGGTCGGCCTGCAGGTCATCCTCTACGCGTGGGCGACCGTCGCGTGCTCGCTGCTGCTGATCCCCGTCGCGAACATGGGCTGGCTCTACGCCATCGGCGCGGCCGCCGCCGGCGGCTGGTTCATCTACGAGACCCACCGGCTGTACCACCTGGCGATCAAGCACGAAGACGTCTCGCCGATGCGCGTGTTCCACGGCTCGATCACCTACCTCTCGATCCTCTTCCTGGCGGTCGCCATCGACCCGCTCCTCCACTTCTGAGTACCCGGGATGCCTCGACTGAAGACCCCTCTGGGCTGGGCGGCCGACCGCTGGGCGCTGAGCCCGCGTGTCCTGCGCTGGGCGACCACCTTCGCCCTCGTCATGGGCGTGCTCATCGTGCTCGGCGGCGGCATCGTGCGGGTCACCGGCTCGGGCCTCGGCTGCCCGACGTGGCCCCAGTGCCAGGCGGGCTCTCTGACGGCGACGCCCGAGCTCGGCATCCACGGGTTCATCGAGTTCGCGAACCGCACGCTCACCGACGTCCTCGTCATCGCGGTCGCCTGCGTGATCATCGCAGCGCGGCTGCAGCGTCCGCGCGTGCGCAGCATCACACGCCTCGCGTGGAGCCAGTTCTGGCTCGTCGTCGCGAACGCGGTCGTCGGGGGAGTGAGCGTGCTCGCGAAGCTCAACCCCTACGTCGTCGCGCTGCACTTCATCATGGCGATGGCCCTGCTCACGTCGATCGCGCTGACCTGGCACCGCGTCCACGAGCAGGCCGATCGCCCGCGCGACGTCGCGCCCGCCGCCAAGGCGCTGAGCTGGGTCACCGCCGCTGTGACCCTCGTCCTGATCGCGGCGGGCACCCTCGCGACCGGCTCGGGGCCGCACTCCGGCCAGGCCGCCGACGGGTCGCCCGTGCAGCGCATGGGCTTCGACTGGCTCGCGGTGACCTGGGTGCACGGGCTCCTCGCGGCCGCGACGCTGGCCCTCGGCATCCTGCTCGTCGTCATCCTGCGGGCGCCGGGCGAGCGCGTCGCCCGTGAGCGCGCGGTCTTCTTCGTCGCAGCGGTCGTGGCGCAGGGGCTCATCGGCGTGGTGCAGGCCGTCACCGGCCTTCCCAACGTGCTCGTGATCCTCCACGTGGTCGGTGCCGGGCTCGTCTGGATCGGCGCCGTGCGGCTCGTGCTCGACGTCCAGCCGGGGCTGTTCCCCTCCGTGCACCTGGGCGAGACATCCGTAACCGCCGATTCGCGCGAGCCGCGCGCAAGTCTTCGATAGGCTCAGAAGGTTCATGGGTGCGCGCCCGCGCATCCGCCAGCCATCCGCACAATCGCCTGTCGCGACGGACTCGTGACCGCCGCAGTGGGTACGGGCGAGCCGGTCTGATAACCGGTTACGGGCGGCAGTAAGCGAGGTAAATCAATGTCAGACGTTCTCATCGACCGTCCTGAGCTCGCGGGCCTCGGCCAGTACGAGTTCGGATGGGCGGACCCGGACGCCGCAGGCGCGTCCGCACGCCGCGGCCTGTCGACCGAAGTCGTCAGCGACATCTCGGCCCTGAAGAAGGAGCCGGAGTGGATGCTGCAGCGCCGGCTTCGCGCGCTCGAGATCTTCGGGAAGAAGCCGATGCCCACGTGGGGCGCCGACCTCTCCGAGATCGACTTCGACAACATCAAGTACTTCGTCCGCTCCACCGAGAAGCAGGCGCAGTCGTGGGAAGAGCTTCCCGAAGACATCCGCAACACCTATGAGAAGCTCGGCATCCCCGAGGCCGAGCGCCAGCGCCTCGTCGCCGGCGTCGCCGCGCAGTACGAGTCCGAGGTCGTCTACCACCAGATCCGCGAGGACCTCGAGGCGCAGGGCGTCATCTTCATGGACACCGACACGGCGCTGCGCGAGCACCCCGAGTTCTTCGAGGAGTACTTCGGCACCGTCATCCCCGCCGGCGACAACAAGTTCGCCGCGCTGAACACCGCGGTGTGGTCGGGCGGCTCGTTCGTCTACGTGCCGAAGGGCGTCCACGTCGAGATCCCGCTGCAGGCCTACTTCCGCATCAACACCGAGAACATGGGCCAGTTCGAGCGCACGCTGATCATCGCCGACGAGGGCTCGTACGTGCACTACATCGAGGGCTGCACGGCCCCGATCTACAAGAGCGACTCGCTGCACTCCGCCGTCGTCGAGATCATCGTGAAGAAGAACGCCCGCGTGCGCTACACGACGATCCAGAACTGGTCGAACAACGTCTACAACCTCGTCACCAAGCGCGCCGTCGCCCACGAGGGCGCCACTATGGAGTGGATCGACGGCAACATCGGCTCCAAGGTGACGATGAAGTACCCGTCGATCTACCTGATGGGCGAGCACGCGAAGGGCGAGACCCTGTCGGTCGCGTTCGCGGGCCCCGGGCAGCACCAGGATGCCGGCGCGAAGATGATCCACATGGCGCCGTACACCCAGTCGTCGATCGTCTCGAAGTCGATCGCCCGCGGCGGCGGCCGGGCCGGCTACCGCGGCGAGGTGCGGGTCGACCCCAAGGCGCACCACGCCGCGAACACGGTGCGCTGCGACGCGCTGCTCGTCGACACCATCTCGCGCAGCGACACCTACCCGGCGATCGACATCCGCGTCGACGACGTGCAGCTCGGTCACGAGGCCACCGTCTCGAAGGTCAGCGAAGAGCAGCTCTTCTACCTGATGAGCCGCGGTCTTCCCGAGGACGAGGCGATGGCGATGATCGTGCGCGGCTTCATCGAGCCGATCGCGCGCGAGCTGCCGATGGAGTACGCCCTTGAGCTGAACAAGCTCATCGAGATGGGCATGGAAGGATCGGTCGGCTGAGTTGAGCACGACATACACCGAGACCGAGGTCCCGGCGCTGCCCAGCGTGCCGGTGCAGACCCGCTCAGAGCGCCCGACGTCGACCAATGTCGACGACTTCGCGAAGGTCACCGGCCGCGAGGCCGTGTGGAAGTACACGCCCGTGGACGAGCTCACCGAGCTCACCGAGGGCGCGCTCGACGGGTCGAGCTACGACTTCCGAGTGGCCAACACGCGAGGCATCCGCACCTCATGGGTCGCCCGCGACCACGAGCTGGTCGGCGCGGCGGGCCTCCCCGAGGACCGCGCGAGCGCCAACGCGTGGACGCACTTCGAGCGCGCGCTGCTCATCGAGTTGAGCGGAGACGACGCGTTCGAGGCGACGCTCACCCGCGCGAGCCTCGGCAGCGCCCCGCGCGCCGCGCACACGATCGTGTCGGTCGCGCCGAACACGCACGCGACCCTCGTGCTCGAGAACCAGGGCGACGCCCAGCTCGCCGAGAACGTCGAGATCGTGGTCGGCGAGGGCGCGAACCTCACGCTCGTCACCGTTCAGGACTGGTCGGATGCCTCGAAGCACGTCGCCGCGCACTTCGCGACCGTCGGCCGCGACGCGAAGCTGAAGCACGTCGTCGTCACGCTCGGCGGCAAGATCGTGCGACTCAACCCCTCGGCCCGGCTCGCCGGCCAGGGCGCAGACTCCGAGCTGCTCGGCGTGTACTTCGCAGATGCGGGCCAGCACCTTGAGCACCAGGTCTACGTGTTCCACGAGGCCGCGAACGGCAAGAGTCGCGTGACCTACAAGGGCGCGCTGCAGGGCGAGGCCGCGCACACGGTGTGGATCGGCGACGTGCTGATCGGGCCCGACGCGGTCGGAACCGACTCGTACGAGCAGAACCGCAACCTGGTGCTCACCGAGGGCACCCGCGCAGACTCCGTGCCGAACCTCGAGATCGAGACCGGCGACATCCTGGGCGCGGGCCACGCGAGCGCCACGGGCCGTTTCGACGACGAGCAGCTGTTCTACCTGCAGTCGCGCGGCATCCCCGAGGACGAGGCGCGCCGCCTCGTCGTGCGCGGATTCCTCGTCGAGATCGTGCAGCAGATCGGGGTGCCGTCTCTCGAGGAGCGCCTGAACGCCGCCATCGAGGACGAGCTCGCCGCGGGGAGCGGTGTCGCTTCAGGGGGCGCTGCCTAATGGCATCCGTCAAGGTGTGCGCGTTCGACGACCTCGTCGTGAACCAGGCCAAGCGCGTCGTCGTCGACGGCGTGCCTGTCGCTGTCGTGCGAGACGCCTCCGACCAGGTCTTTGCGATCGGCGACACCTGCACCCACGGCGACATCTCGCTCTCCGAGGGCTTCGTCGAGGGCGAGACGATCGAGTGCTGGGCGCACGGATCGCAGTTCTCGCTCACCAGCGGCAAGCCGCTCAACCTGCCGGCCTACGAGCCGGTCCCTGTCTTCGAGGTCGAGATCGCCGACGGCGATGTGCTGATCGACCCTTCCCCCAAGAAAGTGAATGTGTAAATGTCTGTTCTCGAGATCCGCGACCTGCAGACCACGGTCGAGACCGAGCAGGGCACCAAGCAGATCCTCCGCGGCGTCGACCTGACCGTGAAGTCGGGCGAGATCCACGCCGTGATGGGCCCGAACGGCTCGGGCAAGTCGACCCTCGCCTACACGATCGCCGGGCACCCGAAGTACACCGTCACGGGCGGCACCATCACGCTCGACGGCGAGGACGTCCTCGCGATGAGCGTCGATGAGCGCGCCCGCGCCGGCCTGTTCCTCGCCATGCAGTACCCGGTCGAGATCCCCGGCGTGACCAACACCAACTTCCTGCGCACCGCGAAGACCGCCATCGCCGGCGAGGCCCCCTCGATCCGCCAGTGGTCGAAGGACGTCAAGGACGCGATGACGAACCTGCGCATGGACCCGTCGTTCGCGGCCCGCAACGTCAACGAGGGCTTCTCGGGCGGCGAGAAGAAGCGCAACGAGATCCTGCAGCTCGAGCTGCTGAAGCCCCGCTTCGCGGTGCTCGACGAGACCGACTCCGGCCTCGACGTCGACGCGCTCAAGATCGTCTCAGAGGGCGTGAACCGCGCGCATCGGGCATCCGATCTCGGCATCCTGCTGATCACGCACTACACGCGCATCCTGCGCTACATCAAGCCCGACTTCGTGCACGTCTTCGTCGCGGGCAAGGTCGCGGAAGAGGGCGGCCCCGACCTCGCCGAGCGCCTTGAGGAGGAGGGCTACGACCGCTTCGTGTCGGCCCTCGACGCGAGCTGACCATGGCCACCGCACTCGCTCCCGAGAAGTTCGACCAGGTGGTCGAGTCGCTCAAGGACGTCGTCGACCCCGAGCTCGGCGTCAACGTCGTCGACCTGGGGCTCATCTACGACCTCGCGTGGGACGACGAGCACGACGCGCTCATCATCTCCATGACGCTGACGAGTGCCGGCTGCCCGCTGACCGATGTGCTCGAAGAGCAGACCGGCCAGGCGCTGGACGGGGTCGTCGAGCGGTTCCGCATCAACTGGGTGTGGATGCCGCCGTGGGGCCCCGAGCGCATCACCGATGACGGGCGCGACATGATGCGCGCCCTGGGATTCTCGATTTGAGGTCTTAATGCTTGCGGTCTCGAACCTCGAGATCCGGGTCGGCGCCCGCACACTCATGGCGGGCGTCGATTTCCGTGTTCAGAAGGGCGACAAGATCGGACTGGTCGGCCGCAACGGCGCCGGGAAGACGACGCTCACCAAGGTCCTTGCGGGCGACCTGCCGCCGACCGACGGCACCGTCACGCGCTCGGGCGAGCTCGGCTACCTGCCGCAGGACCCGCGCACGGGCGACCCCGAGATGCTCGCGCGCACGCGCATCCTCGACGCGCGCGGCCTGGGCACGCTCAACCTCCAGATCCACGAGGCGACGCTGAAGATGTCGGATGCCGACCCCGCGGTCGCCGACAAGGCGATGCGCCGGTACGCCAATCTTCAAGAGCGCTTCGAGGCGCTCGGCGGCTACGCGGCCGAGGCCGAGGCCGCGTCGATCGCGTCGAACCTGAACCTGCCCGACCGCATCCTCGACCAGCCCCTCAAGACGCTCTCCGGCGGCCAGCGGCGGCGCATCGAGCTCGCCCGCATCCTGTTCTCGGACGCGGACACGATGATCCTCGACGAGCCGACGAACCACCTCGACGCCGACTCCGTCGTCTGGTTGCGCGAGTTCCTCAAGAACTACCAGGGCGGCTTCATCGTGATCTCGCACGACGTGGTGCTCGTGGAGGAGGCCGTCAACAAGGTCTTCTATCTCGACGCCAACCGCGCGGTGATCGACGTCTACAACATGGGCTGGAAGAAGTACCTGGCTCAGCGGGCCGCCGATGAGGAGCGCCGCAAGAAGGAGCGCGCCAACGCCGAGAAGAAGGCGTCCGCTCTGCAGCTGCAGGCCGCGAAGTTCGGCGCCAAGGCGACCAAGGCGGCCGCCGCGCACCAGATGATGGCCCGCGCCGAGAAGCTGCTCTCGGGCCTCGACGAGGTGCGCCAGGCCGATCGCGTGGCGAAGCTGCGGTTCCCCGAGCCGTCGCCGGTCGGGCGCACGCCGCTCAAGGCATCCGATCTGTCCAAGTCCTACGGGTCCCTCGAGATCTTCACGGCCGTCGATCTCGCGATCGATCGCGGGTCGAAGGTGGTCATCCTCGGCCTCAACGGCGCGGGGAAGACGACGCTGCTGCGCATTCTCGCCGGGGTCGACGAGCCCGACACGGGCGAGCTCGAGCCGGGGCACGGCCTCAAGATCGGCTACTACGCGCAGGAGCACGAGACGCTCGACGTGCAGCGCTCCGTGCTGCAGAACATGGTGTCGGCATCGCCGCACCTGACCGAGACGGATGCCCGCAAGGTGCTCGGCTCGTTCCTCTTCTCGGGCGACGATGTGCACAAGCCCGCCGGGGTGCTCTCCGGCGGCGAGAAGACGCGCCTCGCGCTCGCGATGCTCGTCGTGTCGTCGGCGAACCTGCTGCTGCTCGACGAGCCGACGAACAACCTCGACCCGGCCTCGCGCGAAGAGATCCTCGACGCTCTCGCGCACTATTCGGGCGCCGTCGTGCTCGTCTCGCACGACCCCGGCGCGATCGAGGCGCTGAACCCCGAGCGCGTGCTGATCATGCCGGAAGGCACCGAGGATCTCTGGACGCCCGACTACGCCGAGCTCGTCGAGCTCGCGTAGGGCGATGTCAGAGGCATCGGGCACGATGCCGGCCATGACCATGACGGACTCCGCGACATCCTCTTCGACCCGCGAGCAGGCGCGCGCGTCGCTGCGCGCGCTCGTCGGCCGGCCGGGCGCCGAGTTCCACGACGGGCAGTTCGAGGCGATCTCGGCGCTCGTCGATGAGCGGCAGCGGGCGCTGGTCGTGCAGCGCACCGGCTGGGGCAAGTCCGCGGTCTACTTCGTCTCGACGATGCTGCTGCGGGCGCGCGGCGCCGGCCCGACCCTGCTCGTCTCACCTCTGCTGTCGCTCATGCGCGACCAGGTCGAGGCGGCCGCACGCGCAGGCGTGCGCGCTCTCGCGATCAACTCGGCGAATCGTCACGAGTGGGGCGAGGCGACGGCGCGGCTCGCCGACGACAGCGTCGACGTGCTGCTCGTGTCGCCTGAGCGACTCAACAATCCCGACTTCCGCGATCGGCAGCTGCCCGCGCTGATCGAGCGCACCGGCCTGCTCGTGATCGACGAGGCGCACTGCATCTCCGACTGGGGCCACGACTTCCGGCCCGACTACCGGCGGCTGCGCGAGCTCGTGGCGACGCTCCCCGCGCACGTGCCGGTGCTCGCGACGACGGCCACGGCGAACGAGCGCGTCGTCGCCGATGTCGCCGAGCAGCTGGGCGGCGAGAACGTGCGCACCATCCGCGGCCCGTTGGCGCGCACCTCGCTGCGCCTCGGGGTGCTGACCCTTCCCGACGCAGAGGCGCGCCTCGCCTGGCTGGTCGCCAACCTCGGCTCCCTGCCCGGCAGCGGCATCGTCTACACGCTGACGGTGGCTGCCGCCGAAGACGTCGCGCGCATCCTGCGCGAGGCAGGGCACGAGACATACGCATATACGGGGCGCACGGATGCCGAAGAGCGCGCGGACCTCGAGCAGAGGCTCAAGCGGAACGAGGTCAAGGCGCTCGTCGCCACGAGCGCGCTGGGCATGGGGTTCGACAAGCCCGATCTCGGCTTCGTCGTGCATCTCGGCGCCCCGTCGTCGCCGGTCGCCTACTACCAGCAGGTGGGCCGCGCCGGGCGAGCCACCGAGAACGCCGATGTGCTGCTGCTGCCCGGCCCCGAAGACCAGGCCATCTGGAACTACTTCGCGACCGCCTCGATGCCCGACGAGGGGAAGGCACTCGCTCTGATCGCGGCACTGAGTGACGCACCTCAGTCGACGGCCGTGCTCGAGAGCCGTGTCGATCTGAAGAAGTCGGCACTCGAGCTGCTGCTCAAGGTGCTCGACGTCGACGGTGCCGCGCGGCGGGTGCAGGGCGGCTGGGTCGCCACGGGCCGGCCCTGGGCGTACGACGCCGAGCGCTATCGACGGGTCGCCGAGGCACGCGCGGGCGAGCAGCGCGCGATGCTCGCCTATGAGCGCACGTCGGACTGCCGCATGCAGTTCCTGCAGCTCGCGCTCGACGACGTCGACGCGCGCCCGTGCGGGCGCTGCGACAACTGCGCGGGGGCGTGGTACCCGACCGCCGCGACCGGTGCCGCGCGCCAGGCGGCGGGCAACGCGCTGAAGCGGGCGGGCGTCGAGGTCGAGGTCCGCAAGCTCTGGCCGACCGGCGCCGACAGCGTCGGGGTGCCG
>NZ_JBLRDT010000298.1:0-2275 GCF_057512245.1 Gryllotalpicola sp. CP2-P1 | reverse complement strand
GGGCGCGACGGGCGGCTCGGGCGGGACGATCGAGGGCGACTCTGGCTCGAACGGCGCGGGGGTCGTCGCCGGCTCGGGCTCGCTCGGAGCGGGGGGTTCCGACGGCACGAGGGGGGTGTCGGGCTCGGCGGGAACCGTCGGCTCGTCAGGCTCGGCGGGAACGCTCGGCTCCTGCGGCTCGGCCGGCACCGTGGGCTCCTGAGGCTCTGCCGGAACGGTCGGCTCCTCGGGCGGCCGGGGAGGGTTCTGCGGGTCAGACATGACGCTCCTTCAGCGCGGGCTGTGTGCCCGCTGTAAAGCCCCATCGTCCCAGCGGGCCCGAGTGGGTGTCAACGGATCTCAGCGCACCTGGATGTCTGTGACGGGCAGCGTGGAATCCGCTCCGAAATCGAGCGTCGACGGCTCGTGGCCGGCCATGATCAGCTGCGCGGCGAGCGCCGCGATCATCGCCCCGTTGTCGGTGCACAGCGACAGCGCGGGAATCCGCAGAGCGATGCCCGCCTCAGCGCAGCGCTCGGCCGCGACCTCGCGCAGCCGCGCGTTCGCGACGACGCCGCCGCCGAGCAGCAGGCGCGGAACACCACGGTCGAGGCACGCGTTCACGGCCTTCGTGACGAGCACGTCGACGACCGCCTCGCGGAAGCTCGCGGCCACGTCGGCGACGGGCAGCTGCTCACCGGCATCCGTCTTCTGCTCGACCCAGCGCGCGACGGCGGTCTTGAGCCCCGAGAACGAGAAGTCGTAGCGATGCTTCGCCATGTCCTTCGGCAGGCTGAGACCGCGCGGGAACCGGATCGCATTCGGGGCGCCCGCCGCCGCCGCGCGATCGATCTGCGGCCCGCCGGGGTACGGCAGCCCGAGAATGCGCGCCACCTTGTCGAACGCCTCGCCCGCCGCGTCGTCGATCGTCTCGCCGAGCAGCTCGACGTCGCCGGTCAGGTCGCGCACGTGCAGCAGACTCGTGTGGCCGCCGCTCACGAGCAGCGCGATCGTCGGCACCTCGACGGGGTGCCCCGGGCCGCCGCCCGCATCGAGCACGTCGGCGCCGACATGGCCCACGAGGTGGTTCACCGCATAGAGCGGCTTGCCGAGCGCGACCGCCATCGCCTTCGCGGCCCCGACGCCCACCATGAGCGCCCCCGCGAGACCCGGCCCGCTGGTCACGGCGATCGCGTCGAGCTCGTCGGGGCGCACGGATGCCTCGGCCAGAGCCGCCTCGATGGCCGGCCCCATGGCCTCGAGGTGCGCGCGAGCGGCCACCTCGGGCACGACGCCGCCATACCTGGCGTGCTCCTCCATGCTGCTCGCGATGGTGTTGCTGAGCAGGCGGGTTCCCCGCACGATGCCGACGCCGGTCTCGTCGCAGCTCGTCTCGATGCCGAGCACGAGGGGTTCCTCTCGGTTCATACGGCCACTCTCATCACCAGCGCGTCGACATTGTCGGGTTGGTAGTAGCCCTTCCGCACACCGATCTCCTCATAGCCGAACGAGCGATACAGCGCCTGCGCCACCGGGTTGTCGACGCGCACGTCGAGGAACATCTCGCGCACGCCGCGGCGCTGCGCCTCGAGATGCAGCAGGCGCATGAGCTCGCGGCCGAGCCCGTAGCCGCGCGCCTCCTCGGCGAGCCCGATCGTCTGCACGTCGCCCTCGCGCCCGCCGGGCAGCGAGAGCAGCCCGGCGTAGCCCAGCAGCTCGTCAGGGGCATCCGCCCGGGCTGCGACGAGATAGAAGGTGTGCGGGCTCTCGAGCTCGGAGCGCCACAACGCCTCGGGCCACGCGTCGTTCGCGAAGATGACGCGCTCGAGCGCGACGACCTGCTCGAGGTCGCCGACGGTCGCGCGGCGAATGGAGAAGGCCGGCTGCTCGCTCACCCCGTCACCCGCTTCGGGCCGGCCGAGGGCGTGACATCGGGCGAGCGCAGATAAAGCGCCTCGCCGGCGGCGAAGGGCCGCTTGTTCTTCCAGGTGTGCTCGGCGAGCAGGCCGAGCGCGGCCGCCGAGACGGATGCCGCGTCGAGCCGCGCGGCATCGGGGTGCGGTAGCTCGTCGAGCTTCGCGAGCCCCGGGCCGTCGACGCGCACCGGCAGCCCGAGCTCGTCCGCCCCGTCGTAGAAGGACCAGTAGAGCTCTTTGCGCCGGGCATCCGTGACCACGAGAAGCGGGCCCTCGCGACCGTCGCGGTACGCGGCGAACGCGATCGCGTCGTGGCTGACGAGGTTCACGAGCGGCTTGCCCGCGGCGAGCGCGAAGGTGCGCGCAGCGACGATTCCGAC
>NZ_JBLRDT010000297.1:0-2282 GCF_057512245.1 Gryllotalpicola sp. CP2-P1 | reverse complement strand
CGAACCCCTACGTCTCGACCCTCGCCGCGCACAACGATGCGCTGCTGCAGGTGCGCGAGTTCACCTGGGCCCGCGCCCTGCTCGGGCGCTTCGACGTGATCCACCTGCACTGGCCCGAGGCGCTCGTGCGCTCACCGAGCAGGTGGAAGCACGCCGGGAAGCTCGCCCTCTTCCGCCTGCTCATCGCGCTCGACCGGCTGCGCCGGCGCGCGCACGTCTCGACGATCCACAACCTCACGCCACACGAGAGCGGCTCCCCCGCCGAGGACGCCGTGCTGCGCGCCTGGCTCGCGTCCTGCGCCGTGCGCATCTACCTCACGCACGCCGGGCTCGCGGAGGCCGGCGACGAGCGCGGCGTCGTCATTCCCCACGGCGACTACGCCGAGTACGTGCGCCGGCACCGCCCCGCCGGCACCGCGGCACCGGCTGCGGCGCCCACCGGCCGCCTGCTGCTGTTCGGCATGCTGCGCCGCTACAAGGGCATCGAGCGGCTCGTCGAGGCGTTCGGCGAGATCGGCGACGACCGCGGGCTGCGCCTGCTCGTCGCGGGCAAGGCCATCGACGCCGACTATGAGCGGCTGCTCGGCGAGCTCGCCGCCGCCCGACCCGGCGTCGAGGTGCGCGCCGACCACTTCCTCGGGCACGACGAGCTGATCGGGCTGATCGAGGACTGCGACGTCGTCGTGCTGCCGTATGAGCGCATGTACAACAGCGGCGCCGCGCTCATGGCGCTCACGGTGGGCCGGCCGGTGGCGGCGACGGACTCCCCCAGCATGGCCGAGCTGCGGGCGGAGTTCGGCGCGGAATGGATCCAGCCGCTGCCGGCGCAGCTCACGCCCGAGGCTCTCACGGCCGCCGTCGATGCCCTGCGGTCCTCACCGCGAGCGGCCCTGCCCGACTGGAGCGCGCGCAGCTGGCCCGCGATCGCCGCGGCGCATCGCGACGCGTATCAGCGCGCCGTCAGTGCCGTGCGAGCGGTGCGCGGGGCGCCCGTCGACTGAGCGGATTTCTCGGCCGGCGCATCCTGCGTGTCCTGCGCCTCCTTCGCGCTCAGCCGCACGAGCAGCGCCCCGGCCACCCACGGGAACGCGAACCAGATGATGTTGGTCGTGGTGCTCGCGAGCGCGAACACGAGGAAGAACCAGGTGCTGCGCGCTCGCGCCGTGCCGCCCCAGAGCAGCAGGTAGCCGAGGATGAACGGCACGGCCCCCACGAACCCCGAGTCGTAGAACAGGGCCAGCCAGAGCAGCGCGAGGTACGGCGTCGCATACGAGGTCACGCCCGTGTCGTGGTGCTGCGGGAACGCGTTGTAGCCGAAACCCGAGAACCACCCGTGCAGTGTGTTCAGATCGGCGACCGCCACGTTGGCGGTGGACAGCCGCAGCGCACCCGTTCCCGAGTCCAGGTTCTGCAGGCTGTCGAGCCGGGCGAGGAACGCGGCCGCGCCGGAGCCCGAGGTCGACGAGAGCGACAGCACATAGGCGACGAGCGCGACGGCGATCGCGACGCCGAGCACGGCGAAGACAAGGAAGAAGCGACTGCCGCGCAGCATGCGCAGCACGAGCCCCAGCGCCACGAAGGCGAACATCAGCCAGGCGATGCGCGTGTAGGTGAGGTAGACGCACACGCCCGAGAGCACCAGATAGGTCCAGATGAGCGGAGCGGGAATCCGCTTCGACGCCGCGTAGGCGACGCACAGCCAGATGACGAAGAACGCCGCAGCGACGTTGGGCTCGCTGCCGAGGCCCTGCAGCCGGAACTGGTTGCTCGCGTAGTCCCGCTCGGTGAACACCGAGAGGGCGCCCGCCGTGCTCGAGGCGAGCCAGCCCACGAGGTCGATGACGGCGGCGACGGTCGCGACCGTCACGCCGACGCGCACCAGCGCGACCGTCGGCGTGCGCAGCAGGCAGACCAGCACGGCGGCGACGATGTTCGCGAGCACCCAGGTGAGCAGGCGCACGCTCTGCTCGGGCTGCAGCGCCGCGGCGAGGCTGATGCCGAACGAGAGCACCCACCACAGCACGATGAGCGCCGCGCCCGCCAGCACCGCCTTCCCGACGCTGAGCGGCCGCACCTTCGTCGCGCGGGCGTTCAGCACAAGGTGCACGGCGGCGAGGATGATCGCCAGGTGCTCGGGCAGCATCGTCAGCCCGCCGAGTTGGAACTTGATGCCGTTGGCCGACAGGGCCAGCACGAGCGCCGCCCACGCGATCTCCTCATAGACGAGGCAGACGGCGACGAGCACGAGGCCGAAGGCGACGACGATCACGAGCTCGGCCGTC
>NZ_JBLRDT010000296.1:0-2317 GCF_057512245.1 Gryllotalpicola sp. CP2-P1 | reverse complement strand
CGGGCAGCTGGGCGAGACGGCCCCTGCGCACGGCATCCGCGACGTAGACCTTGATCAGCGCGGGCAGGCCGCCGCTCATGCGCCGGATCTTCTCGCCCCAGAACGCGCCCAGCGCGTGGGGTGCGGCACAGGCCTCCGCGAGTTCGATCGCGTCGGGGCCCGCGAGGGCGGGCAGCCGCAGGCGCGGTGCCCCCGTCGCCGAGATCCAGGCGTGCACGACCGGCGACAGCGCCGCGGCCTGCGCCGGGTCGACCTCGCTGATCGGCAGGCCCGCGAGGCACAGGGTGATGGCACGGCGCCCCGCGTCCTCGCAGAGCAGCTCGAGCAGCCGGATGTCCAGCCGGTGCGCGTCGTCGACGATGACGACCGGATGCCGCGCCTCGAGCGCCGCGAGATCGACGACGGCGTTCGCGCTGTTCGTGAGCAGAACGGATGCCCCGGCATCCGTCATGGTCCGGCTCAGTTCCGCCAGGAAGCGCGTCTTCCCCATGCCGGCGACGCCGGTGACGAGCAGCCCCCTGCCGCTCTCGAGAGCCTGTCTCGCGACGCGCAGCTCATGGCTGCGCCCGATCAGTTTCCCGTCCTCCATCGTTCCCCCCAGATCGATCAGGTGCGGTGCTTTTTAGGTGCGGTGCTTTTTAGGTGCGGTGTTTGCACAAGCGCGGTGTTTTCACGTGCTACGTCATCTCTACCGAGCGGATACCTCTGTTGTCTGCCCCACAACGGGGGGATACGGAAAGCGCAGCCCGCAACTTTTCAGTGGCGGCTCAGTAGCGACTACCGAAGACCCGGCCCCGAGGCGCTTCTTAGCTTCGACCCATTCCGGTCCACGGCGAGACGGTCGCCGCCGGAACCACCTTCGGGGGAGGTAGACATGCACACCAACAGTCCAGCCGGGCGCCGCATCGGCATCGCCGGCACTGTGACCGGAATCGGGCTCGCGCTCGCTCTGGTCATTCCGTCCGGCGCGAATGCGGCACCGGTCGTCTCGCAGGCCGACGGCCGGCTCATCGACACGACGCTGCTCACGACCGACATGCTCGACAGCGTGGCGTCGCTCGCCGGCGCGCAGGCCGTCAACACCGACGGCAGCGACGCGGTGACGAGCGACACGCCGCTCGACCCGACGGCGCTCAGCTCGCTGAGCCTGCCCATCCAGGGTGTGAACCTGTTCGGCGACCAGGGCATCATCCAGCTGGGCGGCGTCGGCCAGTACGCGCAGGCGAACGGCGACGGCTCGTCGGTCGCCTTCTCGGGCGCCGTCACGCAGGCGGGCAGCCTGGCGGGCATCGGCACGGATGTCACGCCGAGCAACATCGGCAGCCCGGCTCCCGGCTCGAACGCCGAGATCAAGATTGGCGACCCGGCCACCGACCCGGCGACGCTCGACGTGCAGTGGGGGCTGCTCGCGGCATCCGCCAAGCAGACGGCCGACGGCACGCAGACCGGCTCGTACACGGCCGAGGCGAAGACCATCCAGGTGGGCGGCACGGTGCTCAGCCCCGTGCTGGCGACGCTCGACGCACCGCTCAAGACGGTGCTCGGGGTGGCGAGCGGCCTCGGCGTCGACATCGACGACCCGATCGCCGGGAACACCATCACGATCACGATGGACGACCTGCTCAAGGTCGCCGGCGTCTCGAGCATCAACGACCTGCCGGCCGGCACCGACCTGGTGCAGTACATCCCGGTCGCCGTCGCGAACAAGGTCACCGAGATGGTGAACGACACGCTCACCTCGCTGAGCACGGCCGCCTCGGGGCTCGGCCTCGTCGGGCTGCCGCTGACCGCCGCGATCTCGACCGCGAAGGCCACGATCACGCCGCTGCTCTCCGGGCTGACGGCCAACCTCGTCGCTCCGCTGTCGACCGCACTCACCGCGGCTGCGCAGCTCAAGGTCAACGTGCAGACCCACCACGAGGACGGCTCCTTCACCGAGACCGCCCTGCAGCTCGGCCTCGGCCCGAACGGCTCGCTCGGCCAGGTGAACCTCGCCAACGCGACCGTCGGCCCGAACGGCGGCCTCGTCGCCGTGCCCGTGGTGAACTCCGCCAGCGCCGGCATCGCCGGTGGCGCTCTGGCCCTGGGGCTCGCGATCGTCGGGGGCACCATGCTCGCCCGTCGCCGCAGCGCCCTCGCCCAGACCGCGGGCAACTAACAACAGTCAGTCAGCGTCAAGGGGGACGACGCCATGTATGCACGGATCGGCGGCACGCTCGCAACAGGCGGCGTGCTGGCAACCACAGGCACCAGTGTGCCGTTCGCCGCGGACTTCATCGCGGTGGCGGCCCTGATGGCCGCAGGCCTGCTCCTGCTC
>NZ_JBLRDT010000295.1:0-2318 GCF_057512245.1 Gryllotalpicola sp. CP2-P1 | reverse complement strand
CGACGCCTGGGTCGAGTTGCTCGCGCTCGTGCGCCACGCCGGCCTGCTGCGCGGGCTCGAGACGGCGGTGGCGTGCTGGGAGCCGCGCTGCGTCATCCACGGCGACGTCGCCGAAGACAACGTGCAGTGCACGGAGAGCACCGAGGCGCGCGAGCCGGTCGTGCTCGTCGACTGGGAGTCCGCGGGCTACGGTGACCCCCGCTGGGACGTGGGATGCCTGGTCGGCGAGTTCCTCGGCACGTGGCTGCTCGGCCTCGACTTCCGCGACGGAACCGCGCTGACCGAGTGGATCGAGAACTCCGCGATTCCGTTCACCGACATCCTCGGTGAGATCCGCGCGGGCCTCGCCGGCTACGAGTCCGTCATTCCCCAGACCCCCGAAGACCGCAGGCAGTCGGCGCGGTTCGCCGCGTTCAGCCTGCTGTCGAAGATCGCCGGCGTCGCAGCCGACGCCGCCGCCCTGCCCCCGCACGCCCTGGCCTACCTTCAGGCCGCCGAACAACTCGCGCTGCGACCCGACGCCGCGCTGGAACTGCTCTCATGATGACCCTCGATTTCTCCCCCTTCTCCCCCGCCTCCGTCAGTGCGACGCCACGCGTCAGCATGCGCTGGTACCCGCTGCTGCGGCGCATCGCCCGCGAGGTCAAGCCCACCGCGGTGCCGAGCCACTCGGCCTACGAGCTCGATCTGCTCACGCGCCGCCTGTACGCCGCGTATTTCCACGGCCACGCGGATGCCGCGGCGTGGCCGCCTCGCGACGACCGCGGCACCCTGCACCCGATCGGCGACCCCGATGACGCCTTCGTCGAGCGGCTGCACGCCGAGTTCGGCGGCCGGCATCGCCTGCGCTCGCGCCTGCTCGGCTACCTCACGGTGCACGGGTCGCGACACGTGGGCGAGCCGGCGCCGCCGACCCTGCGCTGCTACTTGAACGTCAGGCCGGATGCGGCGCCCCGCGTGTTCCGCACGGTGGTCGGCGGGCTCGAGTCGGCCGGCGTCGTGTTCGCGGCGAAGCTGCTCGACAACCCGGCGAACTTCGGCCGCCCCGACGCCGCCGTCTTCTACACGACCCGGGCCGACGCCGCCGCGCTGGTGCGCTGCGCGACGGCCGCATGGAGCGCCGAGGCGTTCGGCGCAGAGGTGCCCGCGTTCACCCGCGAGGTGGCGCCGGGCATCGCGGTCGCGGACGACCCGGGCGACGGCGCGAGCTTCGGCTTCCACCGCTGCGGGCTGATCGCCCGCGGGCTCTCGGCCGCCTCGGCGCCCGACCCGCACGTGCGGCTCGGCGCGATCATCGACGCCTTCCTGCAGGCGGGCATCGACCCTGCGCGCCCGCACCTCGGGCCGGGGCAGGCCGAGCTCGTGCTCGAGCCGGCGGGGGCGACCCGCTCGCCGTGACCGACAGACTCGGGAGCGCCGACAACCCCCACCCCTTCTCCTTGTTCATGTCGGCGCCACCCGGCGGCCGCTCGCGGCCGGCACCGCGCAAACCCCCGGCGATCCCAGTCCGCCGGGGGTTTGTGCGTGGGATGCGCCTAGTCCACGTCAGGCGGCGGCGACCACGGGGCGGCGAAATCGGGCACGCACCACCCGCATCGCGAGGTCGATGAGCACGCCCGCCGCGAAGCCGACCGCGATCGAGACCGCGAGCGCGATCAGCGGGTTGCCGAGCAGCGCGAAGGCCGCCGACCCGACCACCGCGCCGAGCGCGACATGGAAGCCCGTGTAGAGCGTCACCGAGGCGACCGCGAGGGGGAAGTACCGGCGCATGGGCATCCGCCCCGCCCCTGCCGTCATCGACACGGCGACGCGCACGAAGGGCAGGAACTTCGCCGTCAGCAGGATCGACGCGGGGTTCAGCTCGAGCCGCCGCTGCGCGGAGCCGAAGGCGCGGGCGAGGCGCGGGCGCTTCGGGGTGACCCAGCGCTCGATGCCGAGGCGGCGGCCCAGGTGGTAGGCGATCAGGTCGCCGGCGAGCGCCGCGGGAGCGGCCACGGCGAGCACGAGCCACGGGCTTCCGCCCCCTGCAGCGGCTGCGGCGGCGGTCGCGACCACCAGCGTCTCGCCCGGCACGAAGGGGAAGAATCCGTCGATCACGAGAGCCAGCGCGACCAGGGCGAGTGCCCAGGGTGAGGCTGCGGCGAGGGTGACGAGGTGCCCGACGGTGTCCATGCCATCGAAATTACGGATGCCTCGGGCCGCCGTCGTCACCCTGGGGTTGGCGCGCACCCCCTACTGCGGTATCGCTTTTCGTGCCGCAACCGCGGTGCGCCCAGGCGGTGTGGCACCGTAGCGGTGAAAGGGGACGACCATGCCCG
>NZ_JBLRDT010000294.1:0-2320 GCF_057512245.1 Gryllotalpicola sp. CP2-P1 | reverse complement strand
TGTACAGCGTCGGAAGCACGACGAGGGTCAGCACCGTCGACGACACGAGGCCGCCGATGACCACGATGGCGAGCGGCTGCGAGATGAACGACCCGCGGCCCGTCAGCCCAAGGGCCATGGGCGTCAGCGCGCAGATCGTGGCCAGGGCCGTCATGAGAATCGGGCGCAGTCGACGCGAAGCCCCGTGGGCGACGGCCTGCGGCACCGGCATCCCCCGATCTCGATATTGGTTGACGAGATCGACGAGCACGATCGCGTTCGTCACCACGATGCCGATCAGCATGAGCACGCCGATGAGCGACGCGACGCCGAGCGGTACGCCCGAGATCACCTGCAGGATGATCGCGCCGGTCGCCGCGAACGGCACCGAGACGAGCAGCAGCAGCGGCTGCCGCAGCGACTTGAAGGTCGCGACCATCACGATGTAGACGATCAGGATCGCGGCGAGCAGGGCCAGGCCCAGCTGCGAGAACGCCTGCGACTGGCTCTGCTGCACGCCGCCGAGCGTCGCGGTCGCACCCGTCGGCAGCTTCACCGCGGCGAGCGCCGAGTTCACGTCGCGGTTCGCCTGGGTCAGGTCCTGCCCCGCGGGCGTCGCGGTGATCGTCGCGCTGCGCAGCCCCTTCTGCGTGGTGATCTTGGTCGGGCCGGTGGCCTCGTGCACGTCGGCGAGGGTGTCGAGCGCGACGGGGCCCGCCGCCGTCGGCACCTGCAGCGCCTTGAGCTCGGCGACGGTCGCCGGGGTGTCCGCATTGTCGAGGTAGATCTTGAGCGTCGTCGCGTCGATCGCGATCGTGCCGATCTGCGTGGGCTGCATCGCCTGCGACACGAGCTGGCTGAGCTGCACTTCGGTCAGGCCCGCCTGCGCCGCCTTCGCGCGGTCGACGTCGACGGCGAGGTAGGGCAGCTCGGCCGACAGGCCGCTCGAGACCTGCGTGAGCGAGTCGTAGCGCTCGAGCCTCTTCACGAGGGCGTCGGATGCCTGCTGCAGCGCCGCGTCGTCGGGGGCGGTGACGTCGATCTCGATGTCGCTCGAGCCGCCGAGCCCCTGGCTCGAGGCGAGCTGCACGGTGCCGACGTCGTGCAGCCCTTCGAGCTTGGCCCTGATCGTGCTCTGCAGCGCGGTCTGGTCGGCGTCGGGGTCGGTCGTCACGCTGAAGGTCGTGCCCGTGCCGCCGCCCCCAAAGGCATCGGCGATGGCACTGCCGCTGCCGCCGACCGAGGTCTGCACCGTCGTCACGCCCTTCGTCTCGCGCAGCGCCTTCTCGACGGGCTTCGACGCGTCGTTCTTGGCCGCGAGGCTGGCGCCCGGCGGCAGGGTCTGGTTGACGGTGAGGGTGTTCTGACCGCTGTCGCCGAGGAAGTTCGTCGTGAGCAGGGGGCCGAGCGCCGCCGTTCCCACGAGCACGAGCACGGCGATGACGACCGTGATGCCCGAGTGCCGCAGTGTCCAGCGGATGATCGGCAGGTACGCCCGCTGCAGCCTGGTCGGGTGCTCGAGCTCGTCGGTGCGACCCGCCTCGATGTCGGCGTCGAGCGCGGAGCGCGCGCCTTCGCGCAGCCTGGGCGGGCGCACGAACCAGTACGCCAGCACCGGAACGATCGTGAGCGCCACCAGCAGCGAGGCGAGCAGCGCGATGGTGACCGTGACGGCGAAGGGCCGGAACAGCTCGCCGGTCACGTCGCCGACGAACGCGATCGGCAGGAACACCGCCACGGTCGTGATGGTCGACGCGGTGATCGCGCCGGCGACCTCGCGCACGGCCCTGACCACGGTCGCCGCCCGGTCCGCCCCGGGCACCAGATGTCGCTTGATGTTCTCGATGACCACGATCGAGTCGTCGACGACGCGCCCGATCGCGATCGTGAGTCCCCCCAGCGTGATGATGTTGAGCGTGTAGTCGCTCGCCCACATCACGATGAACGTGATCAGCACGCTCGTCGGAATCGAGATCGCCGTCACGATCGTCGACCGCACCGACAGCAGGAACACCAGGATCACGATCACCGCGAAGCCGAGCCCGAGCAGGCCCTCTTCCGCAAGCGACGAGATCGACTGGGTGATGAACGGCGCCTGGTCGAACACCGTCGTGAGCTTCACGTCGCCGCCGAGCCGGTCCTCGAGCGACGGCAGCAGCTTCTTCACCGCGTTCGAGACCTCGACCGTGTTCGCCGCGGGCAGCTTGGTCACGGCGATCGTGAGCGCGGGCTCTCCGTTCACGCGCGACAGCGTGGTCGTCGGGTCCGTGTTGAGAACGACGGATGCCACCTCGCCGATCGTCTTCGGAGCGGCCGCCGGTTGAGCAGGCTGCTGCGCCGC
>NZ_JBLRDT010000293.1:0-2325 GCF_057512245.1 Gryllotalpicola sp. CP2-P1 | reverse complement strand
GGGCACCACCGCACTCGCCGGCACGATCGGCGACTTCTTCTTCCCCGCAGCGCTTGCGGGGTTCTCTTCCCTCGTCGACGGAGATGCACTGCCGGCATCCCCCGTCTTCGAGAACGACTCGTCTCCTGACTAGGTAGGGCGCAGTCTGCCCGTTCGCCGTTGCGGCGAGCGCGTGGCGGACAGACGCATCCGCAGGACCGCCCGCGTGCGGGCGATCCCTCCTACCCAGTCAAGGAGCTTCTCCAATGAAAACCAATGCCGTCAGGGCGCTGTGGTTCGCAGTCGCCCTCGGGGGTCTGACCCTCGCGGGGGCCGCAGCGGCGAATGCCGCCACCGGTGACCCCGACACCTCAACAACTTCCGACGCATCGAACACCTCCGGAACCGGGCTCGTCTCGTCTCTGCTGGCGAACAACGGCCCGGTCGACGCCATCGCCGGCGATACGGTGGTCGACAGCCTGGTCGGCTCAAACACTGCTCTCGACCCCGTGACCTCGGCCGTCGACGCCGCTACCGCAGGGACCGCGGTCCCGACGGTCGTCGACGCGCTGGTCGGCTCCGACTCGGCTGCCGCTGACATTCCCGGGGACGGGAGCGTCGTCGACGGCGGCACCGTCGGGGATGCCGCGGCCAACGTCGACGGCGTGCTGAACGCCGCCGCCTCGGGCGGGGACGTGGCAGGCGCCCTCACCGACACGGTCGACGGAGCCGTCGCCGATGTGAACACCACGCTGAACGACGTGCAGACCGACAGCTCGCAGCTGCTCGGCGACTCGGGCGTCGTCCCGACGGCGACCGACAATGTCGCCACCACGGCGGGCGACCTGCTCGGCGGCGACCCGGCCGCGACCGGCGACGACCTCGCCGCGACCGTGAACGACGCTCTCACCGGCACGGCGGATGCCACCGACTCGAGTGGCCTCACCGACGACGTTCTCGCCGACACCCTCGGTGCGACGACCGACACGAGCTCGGCACCTGGAACCGACACGGTGGCCGGCGACGACCTGACGGCCGTTCTCGCGCCCGTCACCGACACGGGGCTCACCGACGTCACCTCGGCCGTGCTCGGCGGCACGGATGCAACGCCGCTCGAGGATCTGACCGGTTCCGACAGCCCCGTCGACACCCTCGTGGGCGACGATGTGCTCGACCCGGTGCTCGGTTCGGACAGCGAGCTGCCTGCGACCCTCGCGCCGGTGACCGATGCTGTGGACGGCCTGACCGGCACGACCGCCACGTCGGACATCGTGGACGCCGCCGTCGGGCAGGACTCGGGGCTGAACGACATCGCGGGTGACGGCACGCTCGTCGAGGGCGGCCTCGTCGGTGACGCCACCACGAACACCGATGCCGTGATCGACGACCTCGCCTCGGGCGAGCCCGTCGCGGCCGACCTCGGCACCACCGTGGACGGCGTCGTGAACGACCTGACCACCACCGGCCAGGACGCCGCTGACAACCTCACCGACCAGGTGGGCAACGGCCTCGTCGCCGATGCACTCTCGGACGGCGCACAGACCGTGAACGACCTGCTCACCGGCGGCGACGTCGCGGGCGACCTCAGCGACACGGTGGCGGATGCCGGCAGCAACACCGCCGACGCGCTCGACTCCACCGGGCTCGTCGACGACGCGGCAGCGGACCTGCTGGGCGACTCCGGCACCTCGGCTCCCGCAGGCGGCGCGTCTGCCGTCACGGCGCCGATCACGGGCGCCCTCGACGACGGCCTCGTCGACAGCCTGCTCGGCGACGACAACATCGTGGACCAGCTCACCGACGACGGCAATGTCGTCGAGGACCTGACCGACCCGGGCACGGTGCTCGACCAGGTTGTGGGCGACCCGATCGTCGACCCGCTGCTCGGTTCGGACAGCCCGCTCGACGCGCTCACCGGCGACGACTCGCCGATCGCCGATGTCACCGGCGACGACTCCGCGTTGAACGACGTCGCCGGTGACGGCGCACTCGTCGAGGGCGGCCTCGTCGGCGACGCCGCGAGCAACGTCGACGACATCCTCACGGACCTCGAGTCCGGCGGCGACGTGGTCGGCGACATCACGGACGCCGGCGGCCTGCTCGACGACGCCGTGACCGACACCGTTCAGACCGTCGACGACACCCTCGCCGGCGCGAACCAGACCCTCGCCGATGCCGCTGACGCGCTTCAGTCGGACGACCCGGTGGGCGGCCTGCTCGACGTCGTGAGCTCGGATGTCACCGCCCAGTCCGGGCTGCTGGACCCCGTGCTCACCGACGTGCTCGGTGACACCGACCCGGCCGCAACCGACCCCGGCGACGGAACCGACCCCGGCGACGGAACCG
>NZ_JBLRDT010000292.1:0-2329 GCF_057512245.1 Gryllotalpicola sp. CP2-P1 | reverse complement strand
GCCGACGCCGAGCCTTCCTGAGCGGCTCTGGCTGCCGGATGCCTGCACGTGCTTCGCCCCTAACTCCTCGCGTCGCGACTCGCCAACATTACGGCACTGCGCGCCAACTGCTCGAACAGCTCGGCCCCCGCCGCGGTGCCGATCACCGACAGCCGCGGGCGGATGCGCACGTCGACGACGTGCACTGCGAGGCCGACGAGACCCAGCATCCGCCTCACCGGTCCCTGCCTGATGCCCACGCTCTGCACGCGCGCCAGCGGCACGAACGCGAGGGTGCGCGAGATGAAGCCGGCGCGCAGCGCGAGCGTGTCGCCGACGTATGCGTAGCCGACGCGCCGCCACGACAGCGGGTGCAGCCAGGCGGCCGCGCGCGGCGCCTGCGAGAACAGCCGCGCGGTGCGGCGATAGCGCGCGGTCGCGTCGACGAGGGCGAGCAGATCGGCGCGATCGGATGCCGGCAGCAGCAGCGGCAGCACGCGGCCGACGTCCTCGAGCGAGCCCACGGGGAGCACCGTCGAGGCGTTCTCGGCCTGCCCGCGCTGCCGAGCCCGCCCGGCGCGCGCGATGCGGATCGCCCACCAGCCGAACGGCCGCCACAGCAGCGGCTGCACGATCTCGACGGCGTGGATGCGCCCCGTCGGGATGGTCTCGCTGCTCGTCGAGAGCAGCCCGTAGCCCACCCGCACCCCGTCGGCGCTGCCCGAGATCGTGTAGCGCGCGAGCCGGCCGAAGCGGCGCGAGTAGCCCGTGAACATGCCGAAGACCGAGGGGATGACCGCCACCAGCAGGAAGTAGTTGCCGCGCAAGACCTCGACCACGAGCCACACCACGATCGCGATCAGCACGATCGTGAAGGGGCTCAGGATGAGCGATCCGATGAGCCGGCCGGGGTGCACCTTGACGACGGAGGCGGGGGCGAAGTCGGGGTGCAGATCGGCCGGCGACAGGATGAACTCGCCCACGAACTGCGCCGCCACACCCGCCCCCGCCGGTCGACTCGCCGCCCCCGCCGGTCGACTCGCCGCCCCCGCCGGTCGACTCGCCGCCCCCGCTGGTCGACTCGGCGAAGCCGAATGGAGACCAGCCCCCGCCGCCGCCCGTTTGCTCCCCGCGAGCCCCAGGATCTCGCGCCTGAGCTCCTCCGCCGCACTCGACCCCAGATACTGCAGGCTGAGGTTCGCGTCATGCCCGGCGACGACGATCTCGAGCCGGGCCGCGCCGAACACCCGCGCGAAGAGCGTGCGGTGCACGTTCACGCCCTGAATGCGGTCCAGCCGCGCCTGGCGGTTCTGACGGTTCACGACGCCGGAGCGCAGCTCGACGGCATCCGCCGTGACTCTGAACTCGGTCATCCGCCAGGTGACCCGGTACCAGACGATGATCAGCGCGACGAGCAGCAGGACGCCGAGTGCGGCCCAGAGCGTCCAGCCGTGCCGGACGATCGCGTCGACGGGGTCCCCGTCGCGCGTGCGGTCGGGCACGCGGGCGATCCAGTCGACGAGCCGCTCGCGCAGGTTGGCGAACACGATCGCGACGATCGCGACGAAGACCGCACCGCCGCGCAGCAGCGGGGTGGCGGGGTGCATGCGGTGCCACTGGCCGTCCGCGAGCGGGTTCACGGGTGCCGACTCACAATCCCGCGCGCCGCGTCTCGGCGAGCGCGATGAGCCGGTCACGCAGCTCGTCTGCCGCCTCGGCGGGAAGGCCGGGGATCGCGACGTTGCTCGACGCGCTCGCGGTGACGAAGCGCAGATCGGAGAGGCCGAGGGCGCGGCTGATCGGCCCGCGGGTCACGTCGATGAGCTGCATGCGGCCGTACGGCACCGCGACGAAGCGCAGCCACGCGATGCCGCGCCGCACGACGAGATCGTCGTCGCGCATGCGGTAGCCGATCGCGCGCGCGCGCCGCGGGGCGAAGAACAGCTGCAGGGCGAAGCCGACCGCCCAGGCGGCGGCCAGAAGCCAGCCCCACCATGCCCAGTCCACCGCGAACCAGACGAACGCGATGATCGCTCCCGTGACGGCGGCCGCCACGAGCGAGCCGACGATCACGATCCACACGTACCTCGGCGAGACGCGTTGCCAGTCCCCGTCGATCTCGAGCCGCTGTGCCACGGGATCATCGTATTGCTCAGAGCTTTTCACCAATGATCTGCCCCATTCGGTGTAGCTCAGGCCCAAGCATCCGCTTGGGCCCCGCCATAGTGTGGATCGCATGACGATCGCTTCCGCTTCGCTCACCCGTCCCGTGCTCGCCGATGCGCTCGTGCGCCGCGGTGCGCTCGCCAACGCGCTGCTCGTCGTCGGGGGCGCCGCCTTCACGGCGCTG
>NZ_JBLRDT010000291.1:0-2330 GCF_057512245.1 Gryllotalpicola sp. CP2-P1 | reverse complement strand
TCGCCGTCGAGCTGCTCGAACGCGGCGACCACGGTGCCGCGCGCGACACCGAGCTCTGCGGCGAGCGCGCGCGTCGACGGCAGGGCGTCGCCCGCGCGCAGGCGCCCGTCGTGGATCATGGCGCGCACCGACTCGGCGACGCGGGCGCTCTTGCTCGACGCGGGCATGACTGGTCCATTCGCTTTTGCGGAAAGTGGACCCCACACTAGACCAGTCCGATGCCTACCGTGAGGAGCATGACGGATGCCTCACCCAGCCTCACCGTGCGACGCAAGCGCGAACGCCAGACCGACGACCCCGCCGTGCTGGCGCAGATCCTCGCGGAGGGGCACATCGCCCACGTCGGCATGGTGCGCGATGGGCTTCCGATCGTGCTGCCGTACCTCTACGCGGTGGGCGACCTCGGCGACGGGCTCGGCGCGCAGCTGCTGCTGCACGGATCGACCGGCGGCGGCCTCTTCCTCGACGCAGGCGCAGACGGGGTGCCCGTGTCGGCGACGGTCACGCACCTCGACGGGCTCGTCTACGCACGCTCGCTCAACGACAGCTCGGCCAACTACCGCAGCGCGATGATCTTCGGTCGCGCCACGCTGGTGCCGCTCGAGCAGCGCCTCGCGGCGCTCTGGATCGTGGGCGACCACCTCATGCCGGGCCGCCGCGCGGGCGTCCGCGAGATCACCGCCAAGGAGCTTGCCGCGACGACGGTGCTGCGCCTGCCGCTCGACCAGGTCAGCGTCAAGGTACGCTTCCAAGGGGTCGGCGAAGCGCACGACGACGGTGAGGACCACGGCGTGTGGGCCGGCATTCTGCCGCTTTCCGTGCAGGCCGGCGCACCGATCACGGGAGCGGTGACGGATGCCGGCGTGCCGGTTCCCGGCGACGTGAGCGCCCTCGCCGCGGCGCTCGGCGCCCGCGCCGCCGAGCGTCGCGCTGCCCTCGTCGAGAAGCTGGGCGTCACGGTGCGGGGCTGAGGCGGCTCGCCGACCGACGCTAGCTCTGCACCGCCTTCAGCAGCGCTTCGCCGTCGGGAACGCCGAGGCCGGTGCACGCGTCCCACCCGGCGGTGGCCGAATAGGCCCCGTTCATCGTCGGGGAATCGGGCTGCGGCAAGTCCACGCTCGCGCGGATGCTCGTCGGGCTCGACCGGCCCGACAGCGGCACGCTTCTCTACCGCGGGCAGGATGTCACGGCCGGACGCCGCCGCGGCCGCGCCCTGCTGCGCCAGGGTGTCCAGATGATCTTCCAGGACCCGTACACCTCGCTCGACCCGCGCATGACCGTGCTCGACGTGATCGCCGAGCCCATGGCGGCGACGCGCTCGGCCGACGGCGCTGCGCGGCGGCAGCGGGTCGCCGAGCTGCTCGAGCTCGTCGGGCTGCCGCAGGATGCGATCCACCGCTACCCGCACCAGTTCTCGGGCGGCCAGCGGCAGCGCATCGGCATCGCGCGTGCGCTCGCGCTCGACCCCGATGTCCTCGTGTGCGACGAGCCGGTGTCCGCACTCGACGTCTCGGTGCAGGCGCAGGTGATCAACCTGCTCGACGACATCCGCCATCGCCTCGGTGTCAGCATCGTGTTCATCGCCCACGACCTCTCGGTGGTGCGCCACATCGCCGATCGCGTCGCGGTGATGTATCTGGGCCGCATTGCGGAGATCGGTGCGACCGACGAGATCTACGACCGCCCGGCGCACCCCTACACCTCCGCCCTGCTCTCGGCATCCCCGTCGGTGAGCCGATCCGAGCGGGGTCGGCTGGCGCGCCGCAGGATCCTGAACGGCGAGCCCCCATCGCCGGTGGACCCGCCCGCCGGCTGCCGCTTCCACCCGCGGTGCTGGATGGCGACGGAGGCCTGCCGCACCAGCATCCCCGCCCTGCGGACTCCCGGTTCCACCGCGGGCGACGCGGATCAGCGCCTGTCGGCCTGCCACCACGCCGAAGAGACGCTGCTTCGCAGCGCGAGCGGCGTCTGGCCTTCCGCCACCGCCGCTACGTGAGCTTGAGCGTCACCGCGGCGCTCGTCGTGTAGTGGCCGGCCGCGTCGCGGGCGACCGCCGTGACGGCATACGTGCCCTTCGGGAACGAGCCCGTTGCGGCCGTGAGCCGGTAGCTGCCGTCGGACGCCCTGGTGCCGGCGCCGAGGGTCACGCCGGCCGCCCGGAAGATCACATCCGTCAGGCCCACGTTATCGGAGGCGGTGGCCACGAGGGTGACGGTGCCGCTCACGCTCGTGCCCGACGCGGGCGACGAGATCGCGGCCTTCGGAGCCGTGGTGTCTGCCGCCGTCGCCGTGCCCGTGCCCTTCGGAGTGTCGGCACCGGCGATCGACGC
>NZ_JBLRDT010000290.1:0-2340 GCF_057512245.1 Gryllotalpicola sp. CP2-P1 | reverse complement strand
GCGGACGCAAACGTCGGTCGCGGGCGCGAAACCGCCGCGAGCGGCTACCCCAGCGCGAAGAACGCTGCCAGCGCACCGCCCAGGGCGACCGGGTCGTTCACGTGGCAGAGCTCGCGCGCGGAGTGCATCGACAGCAGGGGCACCCCGACGTCGACCGTCGCGATGCCGAGGCGCGTCGCGGTCAGCGGGCCGATGGTCGAGCCGCAGGGCATCGCGTTGTTCGACACGAACTCCTGATACGGCACGCCCGCGGTCTCGCTGAGCCGTGCCCAGAGCGCCGCCCCGGCGGCGTCGGTCGTGTACCGCTGGTTCGCGTTGATCTTGAGCAGCGGGCCGCCGCCGGCAAGCGGCCGGTTCGCGGGGTCGTGGCGGTCGGGGTAGTTCGGGTGCACCGAGTGCCCGGCGTCGGCCGAGACCACCCAGCTGCCGGCATACGCCCGCAGACGATCGCCGTCTGCGGCGCCGAGCCCCTCGGAGATGCGCGTCAGCACGTCGGACAGGAACGGGCCGGAGGCCCCCGAGCGCGACTCCGAGCCGAGCTCTTCGTGGTCGAAGGCGGCGAGCACCGGGATCTGCGCCCCCTGCGCCGCGCCCTCGGCCGCCGCGAGCAGCGCCGTGACGCCGGCGTGCACCGAGCTCAGGTTGTCGAGCCGACGGCTCGCGAACAGCGTGCGCCCCTGCCCGAACCGGGCGGGCGGCTGCGTGTCGGCCGCCAGGATGTCGTAGCCGAGCACATCGGATGCCCGCACTCCAACGGCCTCCGCCAGCAGACCGACCACGTCGGCGCCGCCGAGCGGCGCATCAGAGGCCAGCCCGAAGACCGGCTGCGTGTGGCGCTGCTTGTCGAGGACGAGCCCGTCGTTGTTGACGCCGCGGTCGAGGTGGATCGCGAGCTGCGGAATGCGCAGCAGCGGCCCCGTGCGCACGAGGTGCTCGCGCCCGTCGCGGGTGACGAGACGGCCGGCGAGCTCGAGCTCGCGGTCGAGCCAGGAGTTGAGCAGGGGGCCGCCGTAGACCTCCATGCCGGCCTGCAGCCAGCCGGAGCTCTCGATCGTCGGCTTGGGCTTCAGCTTGAACGTGGGCGAGTCGGTGTGCGCACCGAGAATGTGGAAGGGCGTCGTGGCGCCGGCGCCCTCGGGGACCACCCACGCGATGACAGCGCCGTCGCGGACCACGACGTAGCGGCCGGGGGCCGCAGGCCAGGCATCCGTCTCGGCGAGCCGGGCGAAGCCCGCGTTCTCGACCCGGCGCGCGACCTCTGCGGCCGCGTGATACGAACTGGGCGACGCCTCGACGAACGCGGCCAGATCGTCGATGTAGGCGTCGACCACGGTCGAATCGGCGAAGTCGGTGCGGTCTGCGAGGCCCTCAGCGTCAGTCACCCCTCCACGCTACGCGAACGCCGTCGGCGGCAGGCCCTACGCGGGGTCGGCGGCGGGCGAGATGAGTTCCGTGAACTCCTCGGGCCCGAGGCTTCGCACCCCGAAGTCATGGCTGATGAGCTGGGCGCGCACCGGAACGCCGGAGTCGGCACAGGCCCAGGCGAGCGCCGCGGCCGACTGCTTGTCTTCCACGCTCGCGATCGGGCCGCCCGGCCGCTCCCACACGAGGATCACCGACTCGATCGGCGTGCCGCCGATGGCATGGCGCAGCATCGCCGCGATGCCGTCGGCGAGTTCGGCGTCGAGCGGCGAGGGCAGCTCGTCGTTCGGCATGAGGGTCGGCAGCATCACCGATCTCTCGTCGAGGAACAGGAGCCAGAGCTGCCGGCGGCAGGCGCGCCCGATAAGCCGGGCGACGCGGTCGTTGATGTCGAGATCGGTGATGAGGGGTTCGTCGCGGTCGATCGTGTCCATGCGGCCATCGTGGCGGGCGCTACCGATGCGGCATCCGCTCGATCGCCGGGAATGTGGACGGCTCGCCCACGCCCCGCGCTGTGCTGGGGAAGACGCGCCGAATCAGCTCGCGAGCTCACGGCGGGTGAGATGCAGACCGGCCCTACGGGCACTGAATTTGCCCTCCGCGACGGTGAGCACCTTCCTCGGCGACATCCAGCCCTGAGACGGCTTGTGCAGCAGGAACCCGCCGCCGAGGGTCACGGCCGCGTGCGCCGGATCTCCCCCGGTCGTGCGCCACACCAGCACCGTGCCCGGCCGATCGTCGCGGCCGGCCCGCGCCGGAACGGTCGCCGCAGCGAGCCACTCCTCGAACGGAGCGAGCTGCATCCACTCCTCGGACGCTCCTGAGACGCCGGCGGCGCCCATCACGGTGCCGAAGCAGTTCGGGCCGCTGCGCCCCGCAAAGGTTCCGGCGATCGCGCGAGCGCCGGGGAGCACGTCG
>NZ_JBLRDT010000289.1:0-2345 GCF_057512245.1 Gryllotalpicola sp. CP2-P1 | reverse complement strand
ACCGGGCGGCCGGATGCCTTGCCCTTCACCAGATCGCCGAGGCCGGCCAGCTCATCGGCCACGACGGGCACGGTCACGGCGAGCGGGCGCCCCTGCTGGTCGGCCTGGCCGCGCAGATCGTCGACGACCAGCACCCCGGCCGCGCCGATCGCGATGTCGGTCTGCCCGATGCGCCACGCACGCCCGAGGGTGTCCGAGACGATGATTCCGAGCCGCACCCCGAACCGCTCGCGCAGCGCTGCCGCGAGCGCGCGTGCCGAGGCATCCGGGTCGACGGGCAGCAGCAGCACGGTGCCCTCGGCCGTGTTCGAGGCGTCGACGCCGGCCGCAGCGCCGACGATGCCGAGACGATTCTCGACGATGCGCGTCACCCCGCCCTCGTACGCGCGCGTCGCGACCACGCGCACCGTCTCGGCGGTGATCGCGTCTTCCCGGTCGGATGCCTCGACGATGCGCCCCTCGGCCTTCGAGAGGATCTTGCTCGTCACGACGAGGATGTCGCCGTCCAGGCATCCGTTCTCATCGTTCGCGAGCGCGTCGCCGATCAGCTGCGCCAGGTCGGCGCCCGGCGAGATCTCGGGGATGCCGTCAAGGGCCCAGGCAGAAATCATCTCGTCACCTTCGGAAGGACGTCGCGGCCGAACACGTCGACCCATTCGCGCTGGTTGCGGCCGACGTTGTGCAGGTAGATACGGTCGAAGCCGAGGTCGGCGTACCGCTGGATCGCCGCGCGGTGCACCTCGGGGTCTGACGAGATCAGCAGACGGCCCTCGAAGTCCTCGGGCCGCACCATCTTGGCGAGCTGCTCGAACTCCCACGGGCTGCGCAGATCGGCCTTCGGGAAGTGCATGCCGCCGTTCGGCCACTCGGTGAGGGCGTTGTGCACGGCCTCCTCGTCGGTCGGCGCCCACGACAGGTGCAGCTGCAGGACCTTCGTCGCGGTCTCGGGGCTGCGCCCCGACTCGCGCCGCCCCTCGGCGAACCGCTCGAGCAGCGGCCCGAGCTTGTCGACGGGCGCGCCGGTCGTGACGAGCCCGTCGGCCGTCTTGCCCGCGCGCCGCGCCGTGACCGGCCCGCCCGCTGCGATCAGGATCTCCGGCGCCGTCTCGGGCATCGACCACAGCCGGGTCGATTCGAGCTTGAAGTAGCGCCCGTCATGTTTCACATCTCGGTGGCGGATGCCCGACGCGAACAGCTTCTGGATCACCTCGACCGCCTCGAACATGCGGTTGATGCGCTCGGGGGCCTCCGGCCAGTACTGGCCGACGATGTGCTCGCTGAGCGCCTCTCCTGCGCCGATTCCGAGCCAGTGCCGGCCCGGATACATGAGGCCCAGGGTGGCACTCGCCTGGGCGACGAGTGCGGGGTGCTGCCGGAAGGTCGGCGCCGTGACCCCGGGGCCGAAGTCGCCGGTCGTGCGCTCGGCGATCGCCGTCAGCACGTTCCAGACGAACGACGAGCTGCCCTGCTGCGGAACCCAGGGCTGGAAGTGGTCGGACGCGGTCGTGCCCGAGAAGCCGTGCTGCTCGGCGTACGCGGCGAGCGCGACCGCTTCCGCCGGGCCGAACTGCTCGAGCGCGGCGCTGAACCCGATCGTCAGGCCGCCCGCTGGTCGACTCGGCGCAGCTTGACCCGCGGGTCGACTCGGCGCAGCCGAATGAAGACCGTCCGCGTCGCTCACGGGACCAATGCCGCGATCTCGGGGTGCAGCGTCTCGACGGGCTGATGCTGCGCGAGGATGCGCGCGAAGTCGACCGCCTCGCCGCGGCGCCCGGTGGCGAAGAACCGGCTCACGGTGATGCCGTGGCCCGGGGCATGAACGACCTCGATCTCATCGCCCGCGGCGATCGGCCCGCGCTCGACGACGCGGAAGTACGCGCCGGTCAGGTTCGCCTGCGTGAAGCGCTTCACCCACTGCGACTCGCCCATACGCCGCTGGAACGTCGCGCACGGTGTGCGCGGCGAGGTCACCTCGAGGATCAGCTTCTCGCCGATGCGCCAGCGCTCGCCGATCTCGGCGTGCGACACCGCGAGGCCCGAGGTGCGCAGGTTCTCACCGAAGAGGCCCGGCGGGATGTCCCGCCCGAGCTCGCCCGCCCACCAGTCTGCTTCCTCCTGCGCATAGGCGTACACCGCCTGGAAGAGCCCGCCGTGGTTCTTGCGGTCGGCCTGCACGTCGCCGTAGACGCCGTAGGCCTTGACATCGAACCGCCCGTCGACCGGCTGCTTGTCGATGGCCGTGACGCCGACGGAGCCCGAGTCCGGCAGCAGCTTCTCGACGCGGCAGAGCGCAAGCAGAGAGGGCATACAGCCATTCTCACCTGCCCGCCGCCGGGTTTTGTGGC
>NZ_JBLRDT010000029.1:0-19616 GCF_057512245.1 Gryllotalpicola sp. CP2-P1 | reverse complement strand
CGCGGCGGCGAGGCCGCGGGGCCCGGCCTGCAGCAGGCTGCGGGACTCGGACACCAGGGTGAACGGGGTCAGTGCGCCGAAGAGACGGCGCACGTCGGTCGCCGTGGCACCCTGATGGCCGAAGCCGGGTGCGAGCACCGGCAGAGCGGGCGAATGGGCGCTGTTCATGTCGATGCCGAGGGCGGCGAAGTCGACGGTGGCGCCCAGCACGACGCCGATGGAACCGATCGGACCCTGCTCAGCGCGACCCGCATTGAAGGCGCTCACATCATCGATGATCGCACGAGAGACGGTCGCGGTGGCAAGCGGGTCGGTGCGGGATGCCTGATCAGAGGCGGAACCCACGACGCGCGCACCCTGCACCCGAGCCGCCTCGGGGTTTGAGGTGGCAGCCAGCACGAACAGGCCCTTCCCGTTGTCGGCGGCGTACTCCATGGCGGACTCGAGCGATGCGACCCCTTGGAAGGGGTTGATCGTCAGGGCGTCGGCCTCGATCGGCGAGCCCGGGGTGAGCCAGCCCTCGACGTAGCCGGCGAGCGAGGTGTCGATGTCGCCGCGCTTCGCATCGGCGATCACGATGAGGCCCTTCGAGCGGGCCGCCGCGAGCACCTCTTCGAGCGCCGAGTAGCCCGCCGAGCCGAAGCGCTCGAAGAAGGCGACCTGCGGCTTCACGATGCCTGCGCGACCGGCGGCGGCGTCCACGACGCGCAGGCCGAACTCGCGCGCGCCCGCCGCCGACGACGGCAGCCCCCAGTCCTGCAGCAGGAAGTCGTGCGGATCGATGCCGACGCACAGCGGGCCGAAGGCCTCGAGGGCCGAGGCGAGCACGCCGCCGAAGCCGAAGCCCATGCCGAATCCCGCGTCGCTCACGCCGCGCTCCCCTCCTCGTGGCGCGCGTCGCGCTCGCGCTGGTAGTCCTGCAGGCTCTTCACATCGAAGCCGGCGCGCACCGCCTCGATCGAGGCGACGGCGGCAGACAGCTCGCTGATGGTCGTGAAAAGCGGCTTGTCGGCTGCCACCGCGGCGGCGCGGATCTCGTAGCCGTCGTGCCGGCTCGCGCCACCGGTCGGCGTGTTCACGACGAGGTCGACCTCGCCGCGGTTCAGCATGTCCACGACGGACTCGCCGTCCTTCGAGCTCTCGCTGTACTTGCGCACCGTCTCGCTCGCGATGCCGTTGCGCGCGAGCACCTCGCCGGTGCCCTCGGTGGCGACGATGCGGTAGCCGAGCTCGGTCAGTCGCAGGATCGGCAGGATGATGTTGCGCTTGTCGCGGTCGGCGACCGAGACGAACGCCGTTCCGGAGGACGGGATGCCGCCGTAGGCGCCCGCCTGGCTCTTGGCGAAGGCGCGCGGGAAGTCGCGGTCGATGCCCATCACCTCTCCGGTCGAGCGCATCTCGGGCCCGAGCAGCGAGTCGACGACGTGGCCGGCCTTGTCGCGGAAGCGCTTGAAGGGCAGCACGGCCTCCTTCACAGCCACCGGGGCGTCGAGCGGGATGCTGGAGCCGTCGGCCTCGGGCAGGAGCCCCTCGGCGATGAGCTCGGCGATCGTGGCGCCGGCCATCACCCGGCTCGCGGCCTTCGCGAGGGGAATCCCCAGCGCCTTGCTCACGAAGGGCACCGTGCGGCTCGCACGCGGGTTCGCCTCGAGCACGTAGAGCACGCCGGCTCCGATCGCGAACTGCACGTTGAGCAGGCCGCGCACGCCGATGCCGGCCGCGATCTTCCCGGTCGCCTCGATCACCTTGGCGATGTCGGAACGGCCGAGCGTGACGGGCGGCAGGGTGCAGCTCGAGTCGCCGGAGTGCACGCCGGCCTCTTCGATGTGCTCCATGACGCCGCCGATGTAGAGCCGCTCGCCGTCGTAGAGGGCGTCCACGTCGATCTCGGTCGCGTCGTCGAGGAAGCGGTCGACGAGCAGCGGGTGACCGGGGCCGACGATGCCCTGGCCCTCGATGCGGTCGAAGTAGTCGATCAGCTGGTCCTCGCTGAAGACGATCTCCATGCCGCGGCCGCCGAGCACGTAGCTCGGGCGCACGAGCACCGGGTAGCCGATGTCGCCCGCAACCTGCTTGGCACCATCGAGCTCGTAGGCGGTGCCGTTGCGCGGCGCGAGCAGACCGGCGTCTTCGAGGATGCCGGCGAACAGGCCGCGCTCCTCGGCGAGGTCGATCGCCTCGGGGCTCGTGCCGAGAATCGGCACCCCGGCCTCCTTCAGGCCGGTCGCGAGGCCGAGCGCCGTCTGGCCGCCGAGCTGCACGACGACGCCGACGAGCTCGCCCGTCTGCGACTCGGCGTGGATGACCTCGAGCACGTCCTCGAGCGTGAGCGGCTCGAAGTACAGCCGGTCGGACGTGTCGTAATCCGTCGACACCGTCTCGGGGTTGCAGTTGATCATGATCGTCTCGAAGCCCGCGTCGTGCAGGGCGAACGAGGCGTGCACGCACGAGTAGTCGAACTCGACGCCCTGGCCGATGCGGTTCGGGCCCGAGCCGAGGATGACGACCTTGCGCTTGCCGCTCGGCTCGACCTCGGTCTCGCTGTCGTAGCTCGAGTAGTGGTACGGCGTGAGCGCCGGGAACTCCCCCGCGCACGTGTCGACGGTCTTGTAGACGGGCCGCACGCCGAGGATGTGCCGCACCTCGCGGACATCCGCCTCGCCGAAACCGCGCAGCTGCCCGATCTGCACGTCGCTGAAGCCGTGCTGCTTCGCCCACTGCATCGTCGCGGTGTCGAGGGTCGGCGCGTTCCGCACGTCCTCGGCGACCTCGTTGATCAGCGCGATCTGGTCGAGGAACCACGGGTCGATCTTGGTGGCCTCGAAGACCTGCTCGATCGTGGCGCCCTTGCGCAGCGCCTGCTGCACGAGCACGATCCGGCCGTCGGTCGGGGTCTTCGCGGCTTCGAGCAGCTCGTCGATCGTGCGGGGCTCCTCGTCCCAGTGGAACGACGAGCCGCGCTTCTCGAGGCTGCGCAGCGCCTTCTGCAGCGCGGTCGAGAAGTTGCGGCCGATGGCCATCGCCTCGCCGACCGACTTCATAGTCGTGGTCAGCGTCGGGTCGGCCGCGGGGAACTTCTCGAAGGCGAAGCGCGGCACCTTGACGACGACGTAGTCGAGCGTCGGCTCGAAGCTCGCCGGGGTGACGCGGGTGATGTCGTTCGGGATCTCATCGAGCCGGTAGCCGATGGCGAGCTTCGCGGCGATCTTCGCGATCGGGAATCCGGTCGCCTTCGACGCGAGCGCGGAAGACCGCGAGACGCGCGGGTTCATCTCGATGACGATGACGCGCCCGTTGCTGGGGTCGACGGCGAACTGGATGTTGCAGCCGCCGGTGTCGACGCCCACGCGGCGGATGATCTCGATGCCGATGTTGCGCAGGTTCTGGTACTCGCGGTCGGTCAGCGTGAGCGCCGGGGCGACGGTGATCGAGTCGCCCGTGTGCACGCCCACCGGGTCGACGTTCTCGATCGAGCAGACGACGACCGTGTTGTCGGCGGTGTCGCGCATGAGCTCGAGCTCGTACTCCTTCCATCCGAGGATGGACTCCTCGAGCAGCACCTCGTGCGTGGGCGAGTCGTGCAGGCCGGCGCCGCCGATGCGGAGCAGGTCCTCTTCGTTGTACGCGAAGCCCGAGCCGAGGCCGCCCATGGTGAACGACGGGCGCACGACGAGCGGGTAGCCGAGCTTCTCGGCGCCCGCCAGCAGCTCGTCCATGCTGTGGCAGATGACGGATGCCGCGACGTCGGCCCCCGCCTCGAGCACGAGCTCCTTGAAGATCTGCCGGTCCTCGCCCTTGCGGATCGCGTCGACCTTGGCGCCGATCAGCTCGACGCCGTACTTCTCGAGGATGCCGCGCTCGTGCAACGCCATGGCCGCGTTCAGCGCCGTCTGGCCGCCGAGCGTCGGCAGGATCGCGTCGGGCTTCTCCTTCTGGATGATCGACTCGATGACCTCGGGGGTAATCGGCTCGACGTAGGTCGCGTCGGCGAAGTCGGGGTCGGTCATGATCGTGGCCGGGTTGGAGTTGACGAGGATCACGCGCACCCCCTCGGAGCGCAGCACACGGCACGCCTGGGTGCCGGAGTAGTCGAACTCGACCGCCTGGCCGATGACGATCGGCCCGGAGCCGATGACGAGGACGCTGTTGATGTCGGGGCGCTTAGGCAATGTGATCCTTCACCATCTGGGCAAACCGGTCGAAGAGGTAGTTGGCGTCGTGCGGGCCGGCCGCGGCCTCGGGGTGGTACTGCACCGAGAACGCCGGGATGTCGAGTGCGTTGAGGCCCTCGACCACGTCGTCGTTCAGGTCGACGTGGCTGACCTCGATGCGGCCGTAGCCGTTCGGCGAGTCGAAGGGCTCGTCGTTGCTCGGCGCCTTGACGGCGAAGCCGTGGTTGTGGGCCGTGATCTCGACGCGGCCGGTCTGCTTGTCGCGCACCGGCTGGTTGATGCCGCGGTGCCCGAACGGCAGCTTGTAGGTCTCGAGGCCGAGGGCGCGCCCGAGCAGCTGGTTGCCGAAGCAGATGCCGAAGAACGGCAGCTTCGCGTCGAGCAGGCCGCGCAGCACCTGCACCTGGCTCTCAGAGGCGGACGGGTCCCCCGGGCCGTTCGAATAGAACGCGGCGACCGGCTCGATCGCAAGGATCTGCTCGAGGCTCGAGTCCTGCGGCAGCACGTGCACCTCGAAGCCGCGCTCCGCGAGGTTGTCGATCGTCGACTGCTTGACGCCGAGGTCGAGCACCGCGAGGTTGCCGATCTTCTCGCCGACGGCGGGGGTCACGGTGTCCTCGGTGACGGAGACCTGCGCCGAGAGGTTGAGGCCGGCCATCTCGTCGCCGCCGCGCACGAGCTCGAGCTGCTCGGACTGCGAGAGGGCGGCGTCGTCGCCCGAGAAGATGCCGGCGCGCATGGCGCCGAGGTCGCGGATGTGGCGGGTGACGGCACGCGTATCGATCCCCGAGATGCCCACGATGCCGGTCGAGACGAGCTCGTCGTCGAGGCTGCGGATCGAGCGGAAGTTCGAGACGACGCGGCTGGGGTCGCGCACGACGTAGCCGGCGACCCAGATCCGTCGCGACTCCATGTCGTCGTCGTTCATGCCGGTGTTGCCGATGTGCGGGGCCGTCTGGATGACGATCTGGCCCGCGTACGACGGATCGGTCAGCGTCTCTTGGTAGCCGGTCATGCCGGTGGCGAACACGAGCTCGCCGAGCGTGCGGCCCTGGGCGCCGTAGGCGCGACCCTCGTAGCGGGTCCCGTCTTCGAGCACCAGGACGGCGGGGGAAGGAACAGGCACGTCAGACCTCGCTTTCTGCAGCGGTTGAAGAGTTGATCGCGTCATAGAGAGCCCCGGACTTCTCGGGCTCTGCGACGCGGAAGTAGCTGTCGACGGTTTCGCTCGTCGACTCGCGAAGCGAATGGAGACGCCAGCTCAGCACGAGCAGTCCGTCCTTCTCGACGGCCTTGTCGATCACGACCTGAGCCGGCCGGGCCGAGACGATGGCGGATGCCGCGATCCAGACGTCCTCTGCGCCGTCGAGGCTCACCACGAGTCCCGCGCCGTACGCGGCGATGGTGCCCTGGGCGCGGAATCCCAAGCCCCTGATCGCGAGCCGTTCGAGCGGCTTCTCGTGCGCGGTCGTCGCGACGTACAGCACGCGCGCTTCGACGAGCGGGGCGCCGAGCTCGGCGGGAACGTCGTGCGGCGGCTCGAGGTGGGCCGAGCGGCGCACGAGCGCGCGCCACCCCTGCCACATGCCGAACAACACAAGCAGCAGGACGAGGACGACGATGATCGTGGAGGCCCACTCAGGCACGCGCCACCTCCGCAGCGTCGAGCACCGCGCCGTCGGCGACGGTGCGCCGGCCCTGGTGGAAGGTGTGCAGGACGCGCCCCGGCAGCTCGAGCCCGAGATAGGGCGAGTTCACGCCTTTGCCCGCGAGGTCCTCGGTCGAGAACGAGCGGGTGATCTCAGGGTCGTAGAGCGTGACGTTCGCCGGCGCGCCGACGACGAGCCCATCGGCGTAGCCCGCGAGAGAGCCGATCTCGGCGGGCTTCGCGCTCATGATGCGTGCGACGTCGGCCCAGTCGATGCGCCCGTCGGCGACGAGGGCCGCATGCACGACCGACAGGGCGGATTCGAGCCCGACCATGCCGTTGGCGGCGGCGTCCCACTCGGTGTCCTTGGCCCAGGCGGGGTGCGGCGCATGGTCGGTGGCCACGATGTCGATCGTTCCGTCGACGACGGCGGCGCGCAGCGCTTCGGCGTCTTCGCGGGTGCGCAGCGGCGGGTTCACCTTGTAGCGCGCGTCGTAGCCGCGCACGAGGTCCTCGGTGAGCAGCAGGTGGTGCGGGGTCACCTCGGCAGTCACGCGGATGCCCCGGGACTTCGCCCAGCGGATGACCTCGACCGAGCCCGCGGTGGAGACGTGGCAGACGTGCAGGCGGCTGCCCACATGCTCGGCGAGCAGCACGTCGCGGGCGATGATCGACTCCTCGGCGACCGCCGGCCAGCCGGCGAGACCCAGCTCGCCCGAGAGCGCGCCCTCGTTCATCTGCGCCCCCTGGGTGAGCCGCGGCTCCTGCGCGTGCTGCGCGATGACGCCGTCGAACGCCTTCACATACTCGAGCGCGCGGCGCATGAGCAGCGGATCGGAGACGCAGAAGCCGTCGTCGCTGAACACCCGCACCTGCGCGCGGCTCGCGGCCATGGCGCCGAGCTCGGCCAACCGCTCGCCGCCCAGGCCGACCGTCACGGCGCCGATCGGGCGCACGGTGGCGTAGCCGGCGGCCTCGCCGAGCGAGAGCACCTGCTCGACGACGCCCGCGGTGTCGGAGACGGGCGAGGTGTTGGCCATGGCGAACACCGCGGTGTAGCCGCCGGCCGCCGCGGCGCGCGTGCCGGTGAGAACCGTCTCGGACTGCTCGTAGCCGGGCTCGCGCAGGTGCGTGTGCAGGTCGACGAGGCCGGGAAGGGCGATCAGGCCGTCGGCGTCGACGTGCGTGGCATCCACGCTGCTCACGCTCGTGCCCACCTCGACCAGCGTGCCGTCCTCGATGAGCAGGTCGGCGCGCGACCCGTCGGGAAGCGTTGCGCCGGCGATCAGGAAGCTCTCTGCCATTCTCAGTTCTCCTCTTCGCCGGCGAGCAGCAGGTATAGGGCCGCCATGCGGATCGAGACGCCGTTGGCGACCTGCTCGCGCACGGTCGAGCGCGGCGAGTCGGCCGCGGCGGCCGAGATCTCGAGCCCGCGGTTCATGGGTCCCGGGTGCATGACGATGGTGTCGCCGGCGAGCCGCGCGAGGCGCTCGTCGTCGAGACCCCACGTGCGTGAGTACTCGCGCTCGTTCGGGAAGAACGAGGCACGCATCCGCTCGCCCTGAATGCGGAGCATCATCAGCACGTCGGGCACGCCCTCGTCGATCGCTGCGTCGAGGTCGTAGCCGACCGTGACGGGCCAGTGCGAGGTGTCGACCGGCAGGAGCGTCGGCGGCGCGACGAGAGTCACCTCGGCGCCCAGCGTGGTCAGCAGCCACACGTTCGAGCGGGCGACGCGCGAGTGCAGGATGTCGCCGACGATCGTCACGGCGACGCCGTCGAGCGCCTTGCCGCGGCTCGCGTCGCCGTGCAGCCTGCGGCGCATCGTGAACGCGTCGAGCAGCGCCTGCGTCGGGTGCTCGTGCATGCCGTCGCCGGCGTTGATCACGCCGGCGTCGATCCACCCGCTGGTCGCGAGCGTGAAGGGCGCGCCCGAGGCCTGATGGCGGATGACCACGCCGTCGGCCCCCATCGCCTGCAGCGTCTGCGCGGTGTCCTTGAGGCTCTCGCCCTTCGAGACGCTCGAGCCCTTCGCGCTGAAGTTGATGACGTCGGCCGAGAGCCGCTTCGCGGCGGCCTCGAAGCTGATGCGGGTGCGGGTCGAGTCCTCGAAGAAGAGATTCACGACCGTCTTGCCGCGCAGTGTCGGCAGCTTCTTGACCTCGCGGTTCTGCACATCGGCCATGTCCTCGGCGACGTCGAGCAGGCCGATGGCGGATTCGCGAGACAGGTCTTTGGTGGAGAGGAGGTGGCGCATCAGGCGTCCGCCTCGCTGTCGCGCTTGGACTCGATCGCGACGAACTCGTCGCCGTCGTTCTCGGCGAGGTGCACGTTGATGCGCTCGTCGTACGCGGACGGCAGGTTCTTCCCGACGAAGTCGGCGCGGATCGGCAGCTCGCGGTGCCCGCGGTCGACCAGGGCGGCGAGGCGCACGATGCGCGGGCGGCCGATGTCGTTCAGAGCGTCGAGGGCGGCGCGGATCGTGCGACCTGAGAACAGCACGTCGTCGACCAGCACGACCGTCGCGCCGTCGATCGATGCGGGCACGCTCGTGCGCCCCGGCGTGCGGGTCCGGGTGTGGGCGAGGTCGTCACGGTACATGGTCACATCGAGGCTGCCGGCGAAGACGTCGCTGCCTTGTTCGATGCGGGAGATGTTCGCCGCGATGCGCCGTGCGAGAGTCACGCCTCGGGTCGGGATTCCGAGGATCACGAGCCCCTGCGTGCCCCGGTTCGACTCGAGGATCTCGTGCGAGATCCGAGTCAGTGCCCGGGCGATGTCAGCCTCACTCAGCACGATTCTCGTGCTCATCCGCCGACTCCCTTCTCCGCCTCACGGGACGGTCTTTAAAGAGTGCCTACTTCGGCAAGCCTATCAGCGCCCGGCGAGCCAATCTCCGAACGCGTCGAACGAGTACGGGCGGCCGAGGAAATCCTCGATGAGCTGTGCGGCGTCCGTGGAGCCGCCGGGGGCGAGCACGAGGTCGCGATAGCGGTGCGCGACCGCCTCGTCGAAGAGGTCTGCACGGTCGAAGGCCGTGAACAGATCGGCGGCGATCACCTTGCTCCACATGTACGTGTAGTAGGCGCTGGAGTAGCCCGTGAGGTGCCCGAAGGACGCGTGCTGATGCTCGCCGGGCAGCGGCGCGAGCACGTCGTACTGCGCCTGCAGTGCTCGTGCGTATGCGGTGCGGTCGGCCGGGCGATCGCGGTGCAGGAAGTACGAGACCGCGGTGTAGAAGAGCTGGCGCGCGATGAGCTGACCCCGGCCGAGCACGTTCGCCGCCCGCATCCGCTCGACCAGTTCTGCGGGAATCGGCTGCCCGTCGTCGTCGGTCGCGAAGGTCTGCAGCACACGGGCATCCCACGCCCACTCCTCGAGCAGCTGGCTCGGCGCCTCGACGAAGTCCCACTCGGTGGTGATGCCCGAGAGCGCCGCGAACTCGTGGCGCGAGGCGATCAGCTGGTGGACGAGGTGCCCGAACTCGTGGAACAGCGTCGTGAGCTCGGAGTGCAGCAGCGGCCCGCGGGTGAAATTGCACGCGAGCGCGGCCGAGGCGAGCTGGCGCCCGGCGACGCCCGTCTGCAGGCCGAACGCTGCGGCGTGCTTGAACTTGCCCTCGCGCGGGTGCAGGTCCAGATAGATGCGCCCGAGTGCGTCGCCCTCGAGGGCGACGTCGTAGACGTGCACCTCTGGGTGCCAGCGCGGCGCGTCGGGAAGCTCGGTGTATTCGAGCCCGAACAGACGACCGGTGACGTCGAGCAGGCCCTGCCGCACCTTCGCGATGTCGAGATAGCGGCGCGCGAGCTGGGTGTCGACGTCGAACTTCTCGCGGCGCAGAAGCTCGAGGGCGTGCATGTTGGCCGAGAAGTCCACGGACTCCGCGCTCGGGTCCTCGCGCTGCAGCGCCTCGAGCGCCTCGGCGTAGTCGGCCGCGGCCTGCGGTGCCACCGTCTCGTGCAGCCGTGCGATGAACTCCTCGATGGCCCGGGCCGAGCCGGTCATCTTGGTCTGGGCATCGAGGTCCGCCCAGCTGTCGAAGCCGAGCAGCGCGGCCTTCTGCGCCCGCAGCTCGAGCAGCTCGCCGAGGACCGCGTCGTTCGCCGGCCACGCGCGGTTCTGAAGGGCGACCACGAGCTCGCGGCGCGCGTCGGCGTCGATCGCGTAGGTGCGGAAGGGGACGACGTCGGGGTAGTCGGTGGTCACCGTCACGAGGCCGTCCTCGGCGACGGGGTGCGCCGCGATCCAGTCCGTCGGCAGGCCCGCCAGGCGCTCTGGGGCGAGCCGCACGCTGCGCACGTCGTCGCGCACGTTGCGGTTGAACTCCTGCGAGAGCTCGGTGATGCGGTCGTCGAGGGCGGCGACCTCGACCCGCGTCTCGGCGGGAAGGTGCACACCGGCGAGGCGGAAGTCGCGCAGCAGGCGAGACAGCCGGCGCGCGGCTTCGTCGCCGAGGCCTTCCGCATCGACACCCGAGACGACGGCGTAGAGCGCGGAGTCCTGCTGCCGCTCGGTCGCGAGGGCGTCGGCCGTGCGGGCGCGCTCTTCGAAGAGCTCGCGCACGGCGGGGTCGGGGTGCACCTCGCTCAGCAGCTCGGAGGCGGCCGCGACATCGCCGATCGCGAGGTCGCCGTCGTTCCAGAGGCTGAGCACCTCGGCGGCCGAGCGCGCCGAGCCGTCTTTGAGCGCGGCGACGCTCGCGCGGAATGCGTCGATCAGCCCGGCGGTGTAGCTCTCACCCCAGCTCAGCCAGGCATCGTCGGTGGCGGGAAGCTCGAGCGGCGTCAGGGGCATGCTCGCACCCTATCCGGATCGGGCGGCCACTTCCGACCGGGTGGCGCTACTCCCCCGCGGGCGCCTCGGACGAGGCATCCGCAGCCCCGTCATCGCCGACCGTCTGCGCGATCTTGGCGAGGAGCCCGTTGATGAAGCCCGACGAGTCCTCGGTGGAGAGGACCGTTGCCGCCTCGACGGCCTCGGAGATCGCGACGCCGGTCGGCACCTCGGGGTTGTACAGCAGCTCCCACACCCCGATGCGCACGATGGCGCGGTCGACGATCGGCATGCGGGCGAGGGTCCAGCCGTGGGCGTACGTCTCGATCAGCTCGTCGATCTCGGCGCGGTGGTCGTAGACGCCGTCGACGATCTCGCGCGCGTAGAGCCAGGATGCCTCGCGCGCCGGCTCATTGGCCGCGCGCTCGGCCTCGGTCGCGAGCGCCTGCGGAATCGGGATGCCGCGCAGGTCGGCGACGTACAGGATGTCGAGGGCCCGCTTCCGGGCCTTCGTGCGTGCCGACATTAATCGTTCACACGGCCGAGGTAGTCGCCCGTGCGGGTGTCGACCTTGACCTTGGTGCCGGTCTCGAGGAACAGCGGGACCTGGATCTCGTAGCCCGTCTCGAGCGTCGCAGGCTTGGTGCCGGCGCTCGAGCGGTCGCCCTGCAGGCCAGGCTCGGTGTAGGTGACCTCGAGAATGACCGAGGCAGGAAGCTCGACGTACAGCGGGTTGCCGTTGTTCATCGCGATCGTCACGGTCTGGTTCTCGAGCATGAAGTGCGCGGCGTCACCGACGGTGGCGGCGGGCACGTTGATCTGGTCGTAGTCAGTCTGGTCCATGAAGACGAACGAGTCGCCGTCGTTGTAGAGGTACTGGTAGTCGCGGCGGTCGACCGTCTCGATGTCGATCTTGGTGCCCGCGTTGTAGGTCTTGTCGACGACCTTGCCCGTGACGACGTTCTTCATCTTCGTGCGGACGAACGCACCGCCCTTGCCCGGCTTGACGTGCTGGAACTCGACGATGCTCCAGAGCTGGCCGTCGATGTTGAGGACGACGCCGTTCTTGATGTCAGCGGTTGTTGCCATGGGCGGTTCCGTTCAGTGTCGTTGCGAAGATGCGCTCGCGATAAGGAAGCTGCGTGGCCGATCGAGCTTCGACGAAGCGATGGCCAGCGAAGATCCTATCAGCGGGCTCGGCGCGGGTCTCTCAGGCCCGGCGCCGCCCGCCGCGCACACTCGCCGAGATCGACGCCGCGATGATCACGAAGACGATCGCGACGGCCACCTGCCAGATGTGGCGCCACCAGTCGAAGCCTCCGGTGCCGACGAACTGGCCGTTGTGGAAGAGCGCGGCGTAGATCCAATTGCCGACGATGATTCCGAGGATGCCGCAGATCGCGGTGAGCCAGAACGGGATATCGTCGTGCCGGCTGGGCACGATCCACTTCGCGATCAGGCCGATGATGATGCCGCCGATGATGATCCACAGGATCGTGCCGAGCATGCTGTTCCCCTTTACAGTCGCTGGCACCCTGATGGGCGCCTCACAGGAGAATCATTGCCCCGTTCGGGTGAGTTGCGCGAGGGCTAGACGATACGAATCGAAGCCGAATCCGGCGATGACGCCGGTCGCCACGGCTGTGATGACGCTGGTGTGGCGGAACGTCTCTCGTGCGTGCGGGTTCGAGATGTGCACCTCGATGAGCGGCACGCCCGAGCTCGTCACGTACTGCACGGCATCGTGGACCGCGATCGAGTAGTGCGTCCACGCGCCGGCGTTCAGCGCGACCGGCGTCTTCTCGCGCGCGGCCGCGTGCAGCCAGCCGAGCAGCTCGCCCTCGTGGTCGGTCTGCCGCACCTCGACGGTGGCGCCGAGGCCTGCGGCATCCGCTTCGAGCAGCGCGCGCAGGTCGTCGAGCGTCTCGCTGCCGTAGATCTCGGGTTCGCGGGTGCCGAGGGTGCCGAGGTTGGGGCCGTTCAGAACGAGCACGTGGGTCACGGGCTTACTCTAGCGAGGCCCCTTCCCGCAGCCGCGATGCGCCGCAGAATCGGATCAGCGATGGTCAGTGCCGGTGCGCGGTGCCGCAGCGAGCGCGCGATCCTTGCGAAGTGCGAGGCGGGACGTCGTCCACCAACCGAGGGCGACGGCAAGCGCCGAAGGGATGCCGTAGATGAACGTTGCGTCCCACGGGAACGGAAGCTCGCTCTGCCCGTAGATCCCCATGGCCGCCAGCATCACGATGCCGACGAGCGCTCCGTAGAGCACGAAGGCGGCGAGATGCGCGGCGTCGCGGCGCTGTCGGCGCATGGCGAAGCCGATCGCGTACGCCGCCGGTGAGCCGAGCACGGTGGCAATGACACTGAGATGAAGCCCAGCAACCGGGATGACGAATGCGTATTCGACGTCGCTGCCGCCATCGCTCAGCGAGCCGATCACGCCCGAGATCGCGACCAGCGGCTGGAACCAGAGAAGGGCAAGCCCCGCTCCTCGCACGAATTCGCCCACCGTGAACGCGCGCGGCAGCTCAGCTGTGCGCGGCGACGAGGTGCCGTAGCGGCGCGCCAGGTCGCTCATGCACCGAGCTCCCCCACGAGATCGAGCAGCCTCCGCAGCGGAGCCCGCAGCACCGGGGTGCGCAGCAGCGGCAGCGCGGCTTTCAGCAGCGCGAGCCCCTGGTCGAGAAGGCGCTGGGTGCTGCGTTGGCCGGGTGAGCGGTCATAGCTCCAGTACAGGCACAGCAGCAGGTAGGCGAGCCACAGCGCGTGAGGCATCCGTGCTTCGAATTCGACCGGCAGCGCGCGCCGGGCGCCCGCCAGGGCGTCGCGGAACAGGCCCACGACGATCTCGCGCGCCGGCGCCGACTCCGGTGACATCGGATTGAGCGGTGAGTCCGCGGCGACCATGGCGGTGAGGAAGCCGGACGCGTAGTCGCGGAAGGGCGCCAATTGCGCGAGCCCGGTGCGGAAGACGACGCCGAGGCGCTCGGTGAGGTCGGACGCCGCAGCCAGTGCTGGCTCTGCGGCTGCGCGGTGCGCCTGCTGCACCTCGAGGTAGAGCTCCTGCACGAGGTGGTTCTTCGTCGGGAAGTAGTAATAGGCGTTGCCGAGTGAGACCCCCGACTGGCTCGCGATGCTGCGCATCGTCGTCGCGTCGAAGCCCTGCTCGCGGAACGAGCGCAGCGCGGTGGTGCGAATGAGGTCGCGCGTCTGCTCGGATTTCATGCGCTGCTCGCCGTTTTGAACATGTTCAAAAACTAGGTCATGCAGGCGGATGCCACAAGCTCCGCCCGTCGGCGAGATCCCCCGGCGTGGGCGCTAATCCGCGACCACGAGGTGCTTGGTCGCGCAGACGGCGCGCGCGGTCCGCGCTTCGGCGCGCACGAACACCGAGACTGTGACGTCGTCGCTGGTGCAGGCGACCATGGGCGGCACCGTGAGGTCCCAGCTGACGGTCGGCAGCGTCGTGCACGGGGTGCCGGGCGTGGGCGCGGGCGGCGGCGAGACGAGCGGCGCCGGCTGCGCGACGGTTCCGAAGCTCGGAAGGCGACCGGGCGCGGGCCCGCCGCTGGCGAAGTAGGTGCCCTGCGGCGACACGACGAGACCGCTGAGCGTCCAGTGCTCGCCGTCGCTCGTGTCGAAGGTCACGCAATCGCGGCCGAGTGCCTGCTGCTCGGCCGACATGCGGTCCATCTGGGCGGTCGCCGAGTGGTCCTTGTACAGCGCGGCGCAGATCGCGAGCGGGTCGACCCGCGCGTGGCGCGCCGCCTGCCGCGCGGTCGCCGACCAGCCCGAGAGCGGGTCGCCGTCGGCGTCGAAGCACCTCACGGACTGCAGCGGCGGCCTGTCGGCCTGTTTCGGCAGCACGTTCGCATTCAGCCGCCCGGTCGCGAGCAGCCCGACGACGGCGGCGACCGCGACGCCGATCACCGCCCAGACCGCGACCAGTGTGTGTCGCGGGTGCCGCGGCGGTGCGGGTGCGGTCATGCTCTGACGGTACCCGGGGTCACGGCCCTAGACGCCGACCTCCTGATACGCGGCGAAGAGCAGCGATTCGTCGGGGCCGCGCAGCACCGTCGGGCGAGCGATGTCGTCGAGCACGATGAAGCGCATCATCGCGCCGCGCGCCTTCTTGTCGCGCCGCATGGTCGCAAGCAGCATCTGCCAGCGGCCGAGCGGGTAGGTGGTCGGCAGGGTGAGCGAGGTGAGGATGCTGCGGTGCCGATCGGCCGCCGCATCCGACAGCCGCCCGGCGAGCCGCGACAACTCGGCCGCATAGACCATGCCGACCGAGATCGCAGCGCCGTGCCGCCACTGGTAGCGCTCGGCGTGCTCGATCGCGTGCCCGAGTGTATGCCCGTAATTCAGGATCTCGCGCAGGCCGGACTCCTTGAAGTCCTCGCCCACGACGCGGGCCTTGAGCGCGATGGCGAGCTCGACCACGCGACGGAACTCGTCGGACGAGGCATCCGTCGCGCGGTCGACGTTGGCCTCGACGATCTCGAGGATCTCGGGTTCGGCGATGAATCCGCACTTGACGATCTCGGCGAACCCTGCGAGCACGTCGTTGCGCGGCAGGCTGGAGATGGTGTCGAGGTCGGCGACGACCGCGGAGGGCGCGTAGAAGGAGCCGACGAGGTTCTTGCCCTCGGCCGTGTTGATGCCGGTCTTGCCGCCCACCGCGGCGTCGACCATGCCCAGCACGGTCGTCGGGACCTGGATCAGCTTGACGCCGCGCAGCCAGGTCGCCGCGACGAACCCGGCGAGGTCGGTCGCGGCGCCGCCGCCGAAGCCGATGACGGCGTCGGAGCGGGTGAAGTCGGCCTGGCCCATGATCTGCCAGCAGAAGGCGGCCACCTCGACGCGCTTGGCTGCCTCGCCGTCGGGCACCTCGGCGAGGAGGACCTGGTAGCGGTCGGCGAGGCTTGCGCGCAGCTCGGCTGCCGCGGCGGCGAGGGTCGGCGGGTGCACGACGAGCACCTTCGACACGTCGTCGCCGATCTTGTCGGCGAGGCCGTTGCGCAGGCCGTAGCCCACCGTCACGGTGTACGGGTCGAGGCCCGGGACCGGGATCTCGGTGATGTCGTCGGTGCTCATGTGCGAGAACTCCCGTCTTGTCGAGCGTCGCCTCTGCGGCGGCGCGCCTACTCCGCGAATTCGCCCGCGGTGTGGATCCAGTCGGCCAGCTCCTGCGCGATCTGGTCGCGGGGCCGGTTCGCGGTCTCGACCCGCCGATCGGCCAGTCGCTCGTAAAGCGGGCGGCGCGCCGCGACGAGCGCCTTCCAGGACTCGATGTCAGGGGCGAGCGGCCGCTTGCCGTCGGCCTTGATGCGGTGCTCGACGGATTCGGCGTCGACATCGAGCAGGATGACGAGATGGGCCTCGAGGTCACGCTGTGTGGCGGCGTCGAGCACGGCGCCGCCGCCGAAGGAGATGATCGCGTCGTGGCGGAGCGCCTCGATCACCGCGGCGCGCTCGAGGGCGCGGAAGTGCGGCTCGCCGTGCTGGGCGAAGATCTCGGTGATCGGGCCGTGGTCGCGCACGATGATCGCGTCGGTGTCGACGAAGTCCTTGTCGAGCAGCTTCGCGAGCTTCTTGCCCACCTTCGACTTCCCGGCCGCGGGCGGGCCGATGAGGACGATCGCCACGCCTACGCCTCGGCGCCGGCGGACGCGCTGGCGACCGCGGTGCGCAGCGTCGCGGGGATCGCGGCGACGTAGGCATCGAGGTTGCGCTTCGTCTCGGCGAGCGAGTCGCCGCCGAACTTCTCGAGCACGGCGTCGGCCAGCACGAGTGCGACCATCGCCTCGGCCACGACGCCGGCAGCGGGAACGGCGGAAACGTCGGAGCGCTGGTGGTGCGCGGGCGCCGCCTCGCCAGTCGACACGTCGATGGAGCGCAGCGCGTGCGGGACCGTGGCGATGGGCTTCATGCCGGCGCGCACCCGCAGCACGGTGCCGGTGGACATGCCGCCCTCGGTGCCGCCCGCTTTGTCGCTCGTGCGCTCGATCAGCCCGTCGTCGACGACGAGCTCGTCGTGGGCCTGCGAGCCACGGCGGCGCGTGGTCTCGAAGCCGTCGCCGATCTCGACGCCCTTGATCGCCTGGATGCTCATGAGCGCCTGGGCGAGCCGGCCGTCGAGCTTGCGGTCCCACTGCACATGCGACCCGAGCCCGGCGGGGACGCCGTAGGCGAGCACCTCGACGATGCCGCCGAGCGTGTCGCCCTCCTTGTGGGCCGCATCGACCTCGGCGACCATGAGCGCGCTCGTCGCCGCGTCGAAGCAGCGCAGCGGATCGGCGTCGAGCGCCTCCACGTCGGAGGGCAGCGGCAGCCGGGAGCCCTCGGGCACGCGCACCGGCCCGATGGAGAGGGTGTGCGCGACGGTCGTGATGCCGAGCTCGCGCAGGAACGACTTCGCGATCGCGCCGAGGGCGACGCGGGCGGCGGTCTCGCGGGCGCTCGCACGCTCGAGCACCGGGCGGGCCTCGTCGAAGCCGTACTTCTGCATGCCGACCAGGTCGGCGTGACCCGGGCGGGGGCGGGTGAGCGGGGCACCGCGGCCGCCGCTCAAGACACTGGGGTCGACGGGCTCGGGGCTCATCACATCGACCCACTTCGGCCACTCGGTGTTGCCGATGCGCAGAGCGACCGGGCTGCCCATGCTGAAGCCGTGCCGCACACCGCCCGACAGGGTGAGCTCGTCCTGCTCGAACTTCATGCGCGCCCCGCGGCCGTAGCCGAGCTTGCGGCGCGCGAGATCGGCCTGGATGTCGTCGACCCTGACCGGCACGCCGGCGGGAAGACCCTCGAGCATGGCGATCAGTTCGGGTCCGTGCGATTCCCCTGCGGTGAGCCAACGAAGCATGGCTCAAGCCTACTTGCGCACCGGGGTGCCGTCGGCCTCGAGGCCGACCGCCGCACGCATGGCGGCGAGCACGGATTCCTCGTCGGGCAGCGGCGCGAACGGGTCGCCGCCGACGAAGATGCGCACCTGCAGCAGCGCCTGGTGCACGAGCATGGCCAGGCCGCTGAGCACGACTCCCCCGGCATCCCCCCATGCCTGACCGAGCGTGCTCGGCCAGGGTTCGTACGCGACGTCGAGAAGCGGCACGCGCGCGCGGAGGTCGTGGGCGAACGTGAGGGGCACGTCGACGCCGCCGGGCAGCGTGCTCACGACGAGGCCCGTCGCGGCGTCGTCGCGTGCGGCGTCGAACGTGACGATGTCGATGGTGAGGCCGACGGATGCCGCGAGCGGGACGAGCGCCGCGGCGCGCTCGGGGGCCCGCACGCTCACCAGCACGCTCTCGGCCCCGAGCTCGCTCGCGGCGACGATCGCCGATGCCGCTGTTGCGCCGCCGCCGAGGATGTGGGCGCGCCGCACGGTATCGACGCCGCCGGCGCGGAGCGCGCGCACGATGCCGGGAACATCGGTGTTGAAGCCGGCGCGGTGCACGGTGTCGCCGCCCCATTCGAACAGGACCGTGTTCACGGCGCCCGTCAGCTCGCCGACCCGATCGATCTGGTCGAGGTGCGGCTGGATCGTCTGCTTGAGCGGCATCGTCAGCGAGAGTCCGCGCCACGCGGAATCCCGCGACTTCACGAACTCGGCGAGCGTGCTCTCGTCGACCTCGTGGCGCTCGTAGACCCACGGCAGGCCGAGCACGTCATAGGCCGCCGCGTGCAGTGCGGGCGACTTCGAATGGGCGATCGGCCTGCCGAGCACCGCGAGCCGACGCTCGGACATCAGCTCGGCGGTCACTTGCAGTACACCTTGTTGTCGGGCTCCTGGCACCACGCCTGCAGCTTCGCCACGTTGGCGTCCTGCTCGTCGGCGGTCTTCGAGAACGCCGTCTCGCCGGTCTGCAGGTTCACGACCGTGAAGAAGAGGTAGTCGCCCTGCGGGTTCGCCGCGGCCTTGAGCGCCGCATCGCCGGGGTTTCCGATGGGGCCGGGCGGCAGGCCCTTGTGCGCGTAGGTGTTGTAGCGGTTGGACGTGTCGGCGCGCTGGGCGGGGGTGGTCCACACGGTGTCAAACTTGCCGAGCCCGTAGTGCACCGTGGCATCAGATTCGAGCGCCATGTTCTGATTCAGCCGGTTCTGGAAGACGCCGGCGATCTTGGGCAGGTCGTCGGGGTTCGGCCCGGCCTCGAGCTGCACGACCGAGGCGAGGATCACCGTGTTCCACAGCTTGGTCGGATCGGTCGGCATGCCGTCGTCCTGGAACGCCTGCTTCATCCGGTCGACGAGCTTCTCGATCACCTGGTCGGCTGTGATGCCCGGGTCGAGCGTGTAGGTGGCCGGGAACAGGAAGCCCTCGAGCGACTTCGCCTGCGCGGGCAGGCCGAACCTGGCGGGGTTCTTCGCCGCTGCCTGCAGCTGCGCGAGCGGGATGCCGGTCGCCGTCGCCGCGTTCTGCAGAATCGTCGCCTCGCGGTCGCCCTCGCGGACCAGCAGAGTGTGCTCGAGCCGCGACTTCGGGTCCTGCAGCAGCGCGAGCGCGCTCGCGGCGCTCATGCGCTTGCGCAGCTGGTAGACCCCCGGCTGGAAGACCGGGTCGGGCTTGGTCTGGAGGAGCAGCGAATAGAACGCCTGCGGGGTCTTCACGACGCCCGCGTCGGCGAGGCTCCTCGAGATCGACTCGCCCGTGTCGCCCTGCTTGATCGTGACCTTGGCCGTTCCGCTGCCGTCGCCCGTGTAGTCGGTCGGCGTCGTGTCGAAGCGCCCCATCACGGCCTTGACCTGAGGCTGGAAGGTGTTCCACGCGTAGAGCGCCCCGCCGCCGATCAACCCCAGGATGACGACGGTCGAGATGATCCACGTCAGCGCTCGACGACCCCCGCCGCGCGTGCGCGGGGGCTTCGGCGGCCGGCCGCCTCGACCGCCCCGGGAGCCGCCGCGGGGCTCGTCGGCCGCGTGCAGCCACGCGAAGTCGTGCTCGGGCTCGCCTGAGCCGGATGCCTCGGCCGGATCGTCCGGCTCAGGCGCCCCCGGTCGCAGTGCCGCCGTCTGCGCGGTGACGG
>NZ_JBLRDT010000288.1:0-2356 GCF_057512245.1 Gryllotalpicola sp. CP2-P1 | reverse complement strand
GTTCACCTTGACGGCGGAATCGCGCCCAGCGCCCTCGAACAGGTCGACCAGCTTCGAGCGGACGAGCACGTGCTGTTCGAGCGGCACCGGTCGCTCCTCCGAGACGATGACGTCGGTGTCGCCGCGCACGGCCTGCAGCCAGTCGCCGAACTCCTCGGCGTTGCTCACCGTCGCCGAGAGGGAGACGAGCCGCACCTGCTCGGGCAGGTGGATGATGACCTCTTCCCACACGGCCCCGCGGAACCGGTCGGCCAGGTAGTGCACCTCGTCCATGACGACATAGGCGAGCCCCGGCAGCAGGTCGGAGTCCGCGTAGAGCATGTTGCGCAGCACCTCGGTCGTCATCACGACGATCCGCGCGCGCGAGTTGACGTTGGTGTCGCCCGTCAGCAGGCCGACCTCGTCGCTGCCGTAGCGCTCGGCGAGCTCGTTGTACTTCTGGTTCGACAGCGCCTTCATCGGCGCCGTGTAGAAAACCTTCTGCCCGGGCGTCGACATGGCGAGGTGCACCGCGAACTCGGCGACGGCCGTCTTGCCCGCGCCCGTCGGTGCGGCGACGAGCACACTTCGCCCCGCCTCGAGGCTCGCGCAGGCGTCGAGCTGGAACGGGTCGAGGTCGAAGCGCAGCAGCGACCGGAATTCGTCGAGCTGGGGCGACCGGGAACGGGCCCGGGATGCCGCATACCGCTCGGACGGCGAGAGCTGGTCGGTCACGTGCTCAGAGTACGTGGTCTCCATTCGGCTTCGCCGAGTCGACCCGCGACCGCCTTCGCCGAGTCGACCCGCGAACTGCTCAGGCGAGCTCGGCGTCGAGCTGCTCGGCCGCGCGGCTCTTGCGGCGATCGTGCAACCAGGCGAACCCTGCGGCCGCGAAGTACAGCACGATGAGCGGCACCGCGAGGATCATCATCGAGACGACATCGGTCGACGGCGTCGCGAGCGCCGCGAACACGATCGAGCCGAGGATCGCCCAGCGCCACGCCTTGAGGATCGCGGCGGCGGACATCACGCCGATCATGTTGAGCAGCACGATGAACACCGGCGTCACGAACGCGACGCCCACGGCGAGCACCAGCTTCAGCACGAAGGTGAAGTAGTCGCTCGCGTTCAGGATCGTCAGGTTGTCGGACGGGGCGAAGCTCGCGAAGAGCGTCACGATGTGCGGCGTCACGTACCAGCCGAAGACGCAGCCGCCGAGGAACAGCGGAACGGCCGAGAAGAAGAAGCCGAAGATGTAGCGCTTCTCTTTGCCGGTGAGGCCCGGCGTGAGGAAGGCGAAGATCTCGTACAGCCACAGCGGTGACGAGATGACGATTCCGATGTACAGCGTCAGCTGCATCCTCAGGTCGAACGCGGCCGTGAGGGTCGGGAAGTTGATGTGGGCGTTCTGATGCTTCGCGATGTCATCGATGACGGCGGTCAGCGCGCTCCAGACGAAGGGCTCGAGGAACCAGCCGATGATCGCCGCCACGATCACTCCGATGGCGGCGATCATCGCGCGGTTGCGCAACTCGATGAGGTGCTGGCCGAGCGACATCCGGCCATCGGGGTCCTTGGCGGCGCGCCCGGCCTTTGCGGCGGTGGCGCTCACGGACTACTTCTTGTCGTCAGCGGCGGTGCTGGAAGTGGTCTTGCGCTCGGCGGCAGCCTCGTCCTCGGCGCTCGGCTCGTCCTTCATCGTCTTCACCTCGCGGCGGAAGATGCGGACGGACTGGCCGATGCTCTTGGAGACGGCAGGGAGCCTCGTTGCTCCGAACAGCAGCACGATGATCACCAGGATGATCAGCAGATGCCATCCGCCTAGGTCGCGGAGAAAGCCCATTGTTGTTCCTTGTTTAGCGGGATTGTGAGGATGCCTGGTGCGGGCATCCCGTGCAGTCTAACCATCTTCTGCGCGAGCGTTTCGATAACGTTCGACACCTGCGGACGCCCAGTCGGCGACGGCTCGACGCGCCTCGGGCGGCGCGACCACGGTGAGCAGCCCCGCCATGGCGGCGACCAGCCGTTTCAGGCTGTGGAAATGAGCCACCCGGATGCTCGTGCGCACGAAGCCGTCACCGTCGGGCACGAGCTTCGAATCGTCTGAGAGATACTCGGCAAAGCCGGGGATCGCGCTCGTCGCGAGCCGCACCTCGACCACGAGGTCGTCGGCGCTCGGGTCGAACAGGGTCTCGGAGAGGGCGATCTCGTCCGGCGTGTGCTCGGCGGGGGCATCCGTCACCGTCAGGTTCTCCATGCGGTCGACGCGGAAATTGCGCAGATCCTGGCGCAGGTGGCACCAGCCGCGCAGATACCAGACGTCGTCGCGGCTCTCGAGGCGCAGCGGATCGACGGGGCGGCGCTCGCGCGCGCCGCG
>NZ_JBLRDT010000287.1:0-2363 GCF_057512245.1 Gryllotalpicola sp. CP2-P1 | reverse complement strand
CGCGAGCGGCGGCCGTAGATGAGCTCGGAGGAATCGAGCAGCCACGGCACCAGTGCGATCACGACACCGTGCACGAGCATCAGCTCGCGGCTGATGCGGCGGGCGCGGTGGTTGTGCAGGATCTGCTCCCACCAGTGACCCACGATGTACTGCGGCAGGTAGACCGTGACGACCTCTGAGCCGCAGAACTCGCGGCGCTTCTTGATGTACTTCGCGAGGGGCAGCGCGTAGTCGCGGTACGGCGAGTCGATCAGCGTCAGGGGGACATGGATGTTCATGTCCTTCCACTGCTGCTTGAGCCGCTCGGTCGACTCGGCGTCGACGACGATGTGCACGGCCTCGATGGAGTCGTGCTTCGCCGCGATCGCGTAGTCGAGAGCCTTGAGCGCGGGCTTCTGCATCTTGCCGACGAGCACGATGGCGTGGTCGCCGGTCGATCCGAACTTGTCGCCGGGGTCGACCGCGACCTCGAGCTCGACGTCGCGGTAGTAGCGGTTCACGCCGAGCATCAGCAGCCACAGGATCGGCATGATGATGAAGACGACCCAGGCGCCGTGCGTGAACTTGGTGATCGTCACGACGATGAGCACGGATGCCGTGAGGATCGCGCCGAAGGCGTTGATGCTCAGACTGCGGATGATCGTGCCGCGGTTCATCAGCTCGCCGTCTTCCGTGCGGAACCCGGCCCCATCGCGGCCGTCGCGCAAGAGGCGCAGCCAGTGCCGCACCATGCCCGACTGACCGAGCGTGAACGAGACGAAGACGCCGATGATGTACAGCTGGATCAGGTTCGACAGGTTCGCCTGGTAGATGACCAGCAGTGCGATCGCCGCCAGCGCGAGACCGACCACGCCGTTCGAGAAGACGAGGCGGTCGCCGCGCGTCGACAGCGCCTTCGGCGCGTAGGAGTCCTTCGCGAGCACGTAGGTCAGCAGCGGGAATCCGTTGAACGCCGTGTTCGCGGCGAGCAGCAGGACGATCGCGGTGGCCGCCTGCACCACGAAGAACAGCACGGAGTTGTTGCCGAAGGTCGCCGCGGCGACCTGGGCGACGAGGCTGCGCTGTGGCTCGGTGGCGCACTGGGCCCAGCCGACGAGGTCGCACGGATTCTGCGCGTAGTGCACGTGCGAGATGAGGCCGACGACGACGAGTCCGACGAACAGCGTGACGGCGATGCCGCCGAGCATCAGCAGCGTGGTGCGCGCGTTGCGGATCTTCGGGACCCGGAACGCCTGCACGCCGTTCGCGATCGCCTCGACGCCGGTCAGGGCGGAGGCGCCGCTCGCGAACGCGCGCAGGAGCAGCAGAATCAGCCCGGCCTGCGTGAGCTGCTCGGCGTGCGCCACCGAGTAGCCGGCGGATTCCGCGACGGGGGGATGCCCGAGAGCGGTGCGCACGAGCGCCGTGATGATCATGACGGCGATGCTCGCGGCGAAGACATAGGTCGGGATCGCGAAGGCCTTGCTCGCCTCACGCACTCCCCGCAGGTTGACGACGGCGATGAGCGCGACGAACACGATCGAGAGCTCGACCCGGAACTCGTGCAGCATCGGCAGCGCCGAGATGATGTTGTCGACGCCGGAGGCGACCGACACGGCGACCGTCAGCACGTAGTCCGTGAGCAGCGCCGCGGCGACGATCAGGCCGGCTTTCTCGCCGAGGTTCTTGTGAGCGACCTCGAAGTCGCCGCCGCCCGAGGGGTACGCCCTGATCAGTTGGCGGTACGAGGCGACCACCGTGATGAGCACGATGACGACCGCCGCCGCGATCCAGGGCGAGAAGGCGAGGAAGGACACGCCGCCCGTCAGCAGGATCAGCATGAGCTCCTGCGGGCCATAGGCCACGGAGGACAGCGCGTCGGAAGCGAAGATGGGTAGGGCGAGACGCTTCGGCAGCAGCTGGCCCTCGAGCTTCTCGCTGGCGAGCGGCTCGCCGATCAGCCACCGTTTGGCCGAGAACGACTCGGCGGCTGAGGTCTTAGCCTCGTTTGTCACGAGCGGCAACTTTAGTACCCGCCAAACACCTGTCAAAACCGCATGAAGCCATGTCGGGATACCTCCCAGGGGGTGCTCAGCGGTGTATCACCTCCGCCAGTTCGTTCCCCACTCGGACCAGCTCCATGCGCAGTCGCTCCACCGCGGCATCCGTCAGCTCGTCGCGCGCGGCGGCCGCGCGCAGTTCGTTCCGCAGCCGCTGACGGAAGTCGCTCAGGGCGAGCTCGGCGTCGCGCAGCGCGAAGCGCGAGCGCGCCCGCGCGTCGGCGTCCGGCCCGGCGCTCGTCCCGGCGCCACCGGGCTTCGCGTGCTGCGCCGACCTCGCGAGCGCCGCGCGTGAGTCGGCGCAGCACGAGAAGCCCGGCGGCG
>NZ_JBLRDT010000286.1:0-2400 GCF_057512245.1 Gryllotalpicola sp. CP2-P1 | reverse complement strand
CACGCGGGGGTGCGGGCCTGCGACGTCGAGCACCGTCTTGCCGGGCCGGGCGGCGCTGCCTCTGCTTTCATAGGCCTGACGCCCGTCGGCGAGCGCGAAGGTCTGCGCCACCGCGACCTCGAGTGCGCCGGTCGCGAGCAGCTCGCCGAGCCGGGTGAGGCTCGCCGAGCGCGCGGCCACCACGAAGAACCGCGCGTCCACTCCGAACCGCTCGGCGAGCTCGGCCTGGGGCGGTTCCTGCAGCATCACGACGCGGCCGCCGGGGCGCACCGCGCGATACAGCCACTCGGGCGACCCGGCGCCGGCCGCGTCGATCGAGGCGTCGAAGCCCGCCGATGTGACCTCGGCCGCTTCGTCGCCGACGAGAACCGCCGTGGCGCCGAGCCGCTCTGCGCGCTCGACGGACGCCGCGGACCGCACGGTCGCCGTCACCTCGATGCCGAGGCGGTGCGCGAGCTGCACGACGAACGCGCCGACACCGCCGGTTCCGCCGCGCACGAGCAGGCGCTGCCCGGCCGCGAGGTGCAGCTGGTCGTCGAGCGCCTCCATCGCGGTGAGCGCGGGCAGCACGGCCGCCGCGGCCGTCACCGCCGTCACGCCGGCCGGCTTCGGGGCGACCCCGGATGCCGGCACCAGCACGTACTCGGCGGCGGCGCCGTTCCTGTTGAACGGCACGAGGCCGAACACCTCGTCACCCACGGCGAAGCCGTGCGCGTCTGGGCCGGTGGCGGCCACGGTGCCGGCGAACTCGTGCGAGGGGGTGGTCGGCGTGCGGTCGACGCCGCCCGACTCCCAGGTCTCGGGCCAGGTGAGCTCGTCGAAGGTGATGGCGGCCGCGGCGACCCTCACGAGGACGTCGCCTCCCTGCGGCGCCGCCGGGGTCGGGGCGTCCTCGAAGACGAGTTGCTCGGGGCCGCCGCGCGTGTGGGCACGCAGCGCCTTCATCTGCAGGGGCAGGCTTTGGGGGGAATCCGTGGTGGTCATGCGTTCGCTTCCTGTTTGATTCGGGTGTAGCCGACGCTCGCGTCGGTGCGGCGCCGGGGCTCGCTCATCACTCCGCCCATGGCGAGTTCATGACCCGCTCGACCATGCTGCCGCGGCGGTAGCCCGGCACGAAGTGCTCGAGGACGTCGGCGTTGACCGTGCCGTACGCGGTCTCGGGCCGGTGCTTGAGCCCCTCGCGACGACGCATTGGCGCGTGGCCGCGCAGCTCGCCCAGCGCTACCCGCGCGTCACCGTGGAGCCCGATGCGATCTACGTGCGCGACGGGTCCACCTACACCTCGGCCGGCGTCAGCTCGGGCATCGACCTCGCCCTGGCGCTCGTCGAAGAGGACCACGGCGCCGAGCTCACCCGTGACGTCGCCCGTCTGCTCGTCGTCTATCTGCAGCGGCCGGGCGGCCAGTCGCAGTTCTCGGTGCCGCTCGCCGCCGACCCGCCGAAGACGCCGGCACTGCGCCGCATCGTCGAGCTGGTGACGGCGGAGCCGGACGCCGACTTCTCGCTCGGCGCGCTCGCCGCGCGCCTGAACGTGAGCGAGCGGCACCTGACGCGCCTGTTCCGGGAAGAGCTGCAGACCACGCCGGCGCGGTACGTCGAATCCGTGCGCTTCGACATCGCGCGTTCGCTGCTCAGCCAGGGCCACACGGCCACTGATGCCGCGGCACGAGCCGGATTCCCGAGCTATGAGAGCCTGCGCCGCGTGTTCGCGCGCGAGCTGCAGATGTCACCTGCCGCCTACCAGCGACGGTTCCGCACCTCTGTGCGGTGAGGCCTGCGCGTCACTCGGCCCAGGGCGAGCTCATCACCCGCTCGACGAGGTTGATGCGGGGGAACCCGGGGGAGTGGTGCTCGAGTGCGTCCGCGTTGATCGCTGGCGCGTCGTTGCGCTCGGGGCTCGCGCCGTCAGGCCCCGCGCGTCGCGACCGCGAGCAGGGTGCGCAGCTCGGGCGCGAGCTCATCGACCCGCGCGTAGACGGCGCGCAGCTCACGGACGAATCGCAGCCCGCGCACGCGAACCCGAACGAGCCGGCCCGCGGCGATGTCGTCGCGCACCGCGAGAATGCTGAGGATCGCGACGCCGGCCCCCGCGTGCACCGCGGTTCGGATCGCCGCAGTGGTCGGAAGCTCGACGAGCGGGGGGACCGGCGGGTGGCCGGCGTCCGCCATGATCTGCTCGGCGTTGAGGCGCGTTCCCGAGCCGCGCTCTCTCGTGATGAGCGGGGTCCGGGCCAGCACGCTCGGCGAGATCGTCCCGCGCCGGGCCCATTCGTGCCCCGGCGGAACGACGGCGACCAGCTCGTCGCGCGCGACGACCTCCGAGCGTAGGGTTCCGACCGACTGCGGCGACTCGATGAAGCCAAGTCCGTGCCGCCCGTCGGCGACGAGCTCGATGACCCG
>NZ_JBLRDT010000285.1:0-2410 GCF_057512245.1 Gryllotalpicola sp. CP2-P1 | reverse complement strand
ACGGCTTCTGGCGCCTGATGAACCCGCAGCTGACCGTGCGCCTCGAGGGCTACGGCCGGGTCGTGGTCGAGAACGACGCGAACCTCGCCGTCCTGGCAGAGCGAGCCCGGCTCGGCGCCGAGATCGAGTCCTTCGCCGTGCTGCTCTCCGGCGAGCGCTTCGGTGCGGGGATCATGGTCGACGGCCATCTGCTGCGCGGTCGCCACGGCGGCGCCGGCGAGCTGCGTCTGCTCAACCTCGTCGATGACGTCGGCAGTGCCGACGGCCTCGGGCACCTTGCACGCGAGTGGGGCCGAGAGGCGGCCCGCGCCGGGAAGGTGAAGCCGAAGACGCCGCTGGCGGCCTCGCCCGCCGACCGGCTCACGGCCGAGGACGTGCTGGCCGCGGCATCCCGCAACGACCCGGTGGCGACCCGGATCGTGGCGCGCCTCGGCGACCGGCTCGCGCAGATCGCCGAGATCCTCGTCAGCCTGCTCGACGTCGAGCGCGTGATCGTCGCCGGGGCGATCGCGGCAGCCGCCGGGCCGATCATCGAGTCCGCGCAGCGCAGCCTCGCCGAGAACTTCTACCCGCCGCTGCCGGTGGTCGCGGCATCAGAGCTCGGCGGCGACGTCGTCGTGCTCGGCGCCATCCAGCGCGCGCTGAACGAGGTGCGCACCGACCCGTTCGAGCTGCAGCCTGTGCTCTGACGGGGTGGCGCGGCCGCCCTCAGTGCAACGCGCAACCGCCTCGGCCGAGAGCCGCCCGATTAGTTGATTTCAGCACGCAACTAGTTTATAGTTGCATAGTGGAACAATCACGCGGGGAGATCGAACAGCAGCTGCACGAGCAGCTGCTGCGCATCTGGTACCGGCACACCGCAGCGGCGGCCCTGCTGACCGAGAGCGACAGCGCCCTCGACCCGATCGCGCAACTGCTGCTGCGCATGGTGATCGGCCAGGGCCCGGTGCGCTCGAGCGAGCTCGCTGAGCAGATGGGCCTGTCGCGCCCCGCCGTCAGCCGGCGCGTCGCCTCGCTCGAGAGCGCGGGACTCGTGGCATCCGTTCGCGACCCGCAAGATGGTCGCGCAAGCCTTCTCAGCGCGACCGATGACGGCAGGGCCCGCATCGACGCGATCACCCACAGCGGCGCCGCCACCGTCAAAGACCTTGTCGGGGATTTCACGACAGACGAGATCGACACGCTCACCCGACTTCTCAAACGGTTCAACGACACCTCGACCGCCCGCATCGCCACCAGCCTCACGAAGGAAGCACATGACCAGCACAGCTGAAGCCGTCACCCCGATCGAGGCGCCGGCCCCCGCCGGCATCCGCGCCCGCTATCGCGCCTGGTACGGGAAAATGCCCACCGGGCTGCAGATGATCGGCCTGCAGCTCTGGCTGCCGGTGTTCTTCGTCATCGCCTTCGTGTTCTGCTACGTCTTCGCGTTCCACGCGCCGGCGTTCAAGAACGTGCCCGTCGCGGTCGTCGGCCCCAGCTCGGTCATGCAGCCGGTCGCCGAGCAGCTGCAGGGCGAGTCGAAGGGCGCCGTCACGGTGCGCGTCGTCGAGTCGCTCGCCGACGCCAAGGCCCAGGTCCGCAGCGGTGAGCTCGCCGCCGCCTACCAGCCGGGCGACGGCAGCGCGAACCTCGTGATCGCGAGCGCCGGCAGCTTCCAGCTCGCGAGCCTCGCCCAGCAGTTCTTCCAACAGGTCGGCGCCGCCTCGCAGACGACGGTGCACGTGGACGATCTCGCCCCGCTGCCCGCCTACGACTCGTTCGGCACCTCGCTCTTCTACCTCACGCTCGTCTGCACGATCGCCGGCTACATGGTCTCGATGTTCGTCGGCATGATGGGCGGCGGCCTGAAGCACTGGCAGCGGTTCTCGGTGTTCGCCGGCGCCAGCATTCTGCTGCCCGGTCTCGCCCTCGCCCTCGCGCGCTTCGTGGTGCATGCCGTCGACGGGCACTTCTTCCAGCTCTGGGCGATCGGCGCCGCGACGAGCTTCGCCATCGGCTGTGTGGTGAACGGCCTCGCCTATTTCATGGGGCGCTTCGTCACCGGCGCCGCGCTGCTGCTGTTCGTCTTCGCGAACGTGCCGGGCTCCGGCGGTGCGTACCCGCCCGCGCTCGTGCCGCAGCCCTTCCGTTTCCTGCACGACTTCGTCTCGGGAACGGCGACGATCAATCTCTTCCGCCGCACGGCATACGGTGTCGGGCCCGAGGCGTGGCACGGTTGGGTCCTGCTCGGCGTCTACACCGCGATCGGCATCGTGCTCGCGCTGGCCGGCAAGCCGTTCTTCATGTGGAAGATGCGCCGGCAGCGCCTTGCGGGCAAGAAGTCGATGATGATCAGCGCGCAGATCGCGTCGATGACGCACGCGGGCTATGTCACGCCCGTCGTCGCGGGGGCTGCCACCGGTGCGAC
>NZ_JBLRDT010000284.1:0-2431 GCF_057512245.1 Gryllotalpicola sp. CP2-P1 | reverse complement strand
ATCACCGCGAGCGCGACCAGCACGGCCCCGGCGTCGATGTAGATCTTGTCCTCGCCGGGGGCGGGCTTCTCACGCAGCTCGCTCGGCTGCGACTGCCAGATCACGACGATCACCGCGAGGATGACGATAAGCACGACGAGCGCGACCGTCGCGATCGAGATCTGGCGGGTGACGGATGCCGCTGCGCGCCGCACCGCGAGCTCGTCGGCGTCTCGGGGCCGCCGCGCGCTCACAGCGCCCCCAGCCGGTAGCCCTTGCCGCGCACCGTCAGCACCACGCCCTCCTCCGTCTTGCGGCGCAGATAGTGCACGTAGGTGTCGACGGTGCCCGGCAGGTCGGTCGGCGAGAACACCGCGGAGAGGATCTGCGCGCGGCTGAAGGTGCGGTGCGGGTTCTCGGCCAGCAGGGTGAGCAGTTCGGACTCCTTGGGAGTCAGCGCCACCGGGCCGATGTAGGGCGACTCGACGATGCGGTCCTGCGGGTAGAAGTCCCAGCTGCCGATCGCGAGCGAGGCGTCGTTCGAGGTGTAGCTGCGCCGCAGCGCCCGCAGGCGCGCGAGCAGCTCGGCGAACTCGAACGGCTTCACCAGGTAGTCGTTCGCTCCCGCGTCGAGCCCCTCGACGCGGTTGTCGACGGTGCCGAGCGCGGTCAGCATGATGATCGGCGTGCCGATGTGCGCACGGCGGATGGCCTGCACGAGGCCGACCCCGTCGAGGCCCGGCAGGCGACGGTCGACCACCATCACGTCGAACTCCTCGGCGAGCGCGGTCTCGAGCGCCGCGGCGCCGTCGGCGCGATGGGTCACGTCGTATCGCTCGGCGGCGCCCCGGGTCAGGTACTCCACGATGATCGGGGCGAGACGCTCGTCGTCCTCGACGAGCAGCAGGCGCGGCATCCGATCGCTCATGGCTTCATGATCGTGGCCCGGCGCCCAAGAATCCGCACAGAATCGCTCGCATCGCGCCTCAGCCGGCCGTGCACGCACCGGTCGACACGGGCGCGCTCAACGACGCGGCCTTCGCGAGGGCGGGGCGCACCTGCGCCAGGGTCAGGGCGTAGCCCGTCTGCGGGTCGGTCGTCGACATGGCGAACACGACACCGGTCACACGGCCCTGGGCGTCGAGCAGCGGGCCGCCGGAGTTGCCGGGGCGCACGACCGCGCGCAGGGAGTACACCTGCCGCGTGACGGTCTTGTCGTCGTAGATGTCCTTGCCGATGGCGCTCACCGTCGTGCGCACGCGGCCGGGCGACACCGTGTAGGCGCCGCCGCCGGGGTAGCCGGCCGAGAACACCGCGGCGCCCTTCGCCTGCTGCGCGGAATCGAGTGCGAGGGGCTTCGCCGCGAGCCCGGGGACGGCGAGGATCGCGAGATCGGTCTCGGGGTCGTAGCTCACGACCGTGGCCCGCAGGCGCTCGGTCTTGCCGTCCACCAGCACGGCCACCGTGGACGAGCCGGCCACGACGTGCGCATTCGTGACGACACGATCGGATGCCACGACCCAGCCGCTTCCGGAGGAGTCCGTGCCGCACCTGGGCTCGTCGGCGACGACCTCGACGATCGACGGCGCCGCCGCATCGACGGCGTCCGGAACCGAGCTCGGCGGAGCTTCGACGGACGGGATCTGCTCGTGCCCGGCCTCGAAGACCTTCGGCAGTCCCGCCGCGGCGATCGCGTCGTCGACCTGGGCGAACACGCGCGTGGCGGGGATCGGGGCATACGAGTCGAGCGCAGCGACGATGCGCGAGGAATCCGCGAGCTGCGTCGCCGGGCGGAAGCCGGTGCTCGTGATGAAGCCGGCCGCGAGCCAGACGACGGCCGCCCAGGCGAGCGCGCCGAACGCGGCACCCAGCACCGCGTCGAACCCGCGGGCGGCCGGAAGCGGACGCACCGCCCGACGGATGAGGTTGCCGATGGTGATGACGATGACGGCGCAGACGACGGCGATGAGCAGCACCACGGCGAGCACGACGAGGTTGCGCTGCCACGGCTGCAGGCCGCCGACCGTGCCCATCGCCGTGACGAGCGCGGGCGTCAGACGCAGCGCGACCCAGAAGCCGACCACCCAGCCGACGAGCGCGGCCACGCCCGTGATCACGCCGCGCCGCGCGTAGCGGATCACGGTGAGCACGCCGAGTGCGGCGAGCACCAGATCGATGACCAGCTGCATGGCGTCAACTCTCCCATCCCGTGCTGAGCACTCGGCGCAGCGTGACCGGTGGACCGGCTGACCGATGACATGAGAGTGGGCCCCGCTCCGATGGAGCGGGGCCCACTCTCTCCCCACAAACCGCGCCCATCGCCCCTGCGACCCGAAGAGTCCCCTTATGCCGGGGTGGTGCGTGTAAGACCCATTGAAGCCAGCGCCACTCGTTCTGCCCACCCGGTTGACACCGAGGCGCATCGGCGCTAGTCGATCGTCGAGATCGCGGG
>NZ_JBLRDT010000283.1:0-2432 GCF_057512245.1 Gryllotalpicola sp. CP2-P1 | reverse complement strand
CGAGATGGTGATGCCGTCGGCCAGCGCGACGACCATGCGAGCGACGTCCGCGACGGGCGTGTTCCAGCGCCAGCCCGTGCGCCCCGCGGCGGCTTCGAGGGCCATCTGCACGAGGTCTGTGTAGCGCTCGTACTGCAGTCGCGCGAGGTGTGCCGTGCGCTCGTCGCGCAGCGCGTACTGCGTGAGCTCGAGCATGGCGCGCTCGCGCTCGGGCTCAGCCTTCACCGAGTCCAGGTAGCGCACGAGCCCGGCGTAGACGAGGTCGCCGAGCGCGGCATCCGTGATGTCGGAGCCGAGCAGCGGCGCGATCGCGCGGTATTCCTCGTTCACCGCCCGCTGCACGAGCTCGGCCATGAGCTCGTCATGCGACGCGAACACGTAGTGGAAGCTGGCGAGCGGCATTCCGGCCTCGGCGACGATCGCGCGCGTCGATGCGCCGGCGATGCCGTCGCGCGCGACGACGCGCAGTGCAGCGGCGATCAGCGCCTCACGTCGTTCGTTGGCCGGCATGTGAGCCAAGCGGATGCTCCCTCGCGTGGACTGGGACGATCGTCCCAGTTTCCGGAGAGGCTAGCGCATCAGCGACTGCCGGGGGAACCCGGCCCTCTTACCAGCGCTACCGGCCTCTCCTCGCGGCGTTGCGGTGACCATCACCTCGCGGCGGCTCCGCCTGCCAGTTCCCGTCCTGAGGCAGCCAATTGTCGAACTGCGTCCGGTGCCGATTCGGCCCGTCATGCCGGTAGATCACTTCGACCTCATCGCCCAGTTGTCTGCGCAGTTCAGTCGCCAGCGCAATCCCGGTCGCGATGAAGTCCTCTTCATCGCTGGGCGAAAGCCATTCGAAGTTCTGAGTCGGAAGCGCGTCGTAACGGTCAGCCCAGTCTTGCAAGCGCCCTCTGAGTTCTTCGGAAAGCGGCAGATCGGCCAGTTCTATCGGACCGAATCCTCCCGGCGAGCGGTCCCAGAGTGGCGGAGCCGAGTATTCGGCCATGAGCTCGATGCGCGCGTAGGCAGCCATGAGCCGAGTGTGGCACGTAGCGCGGAAAGCAGCACAAGGCCCGTAAACGGGCGGCTTGATCACTATTGAAATCCTATGCGAACGTTCAGCAAATGATAAAGAACAGGGGACTATCCGTGGTCAGAGTTCGCAGACTTGCATTGCTCGTATCGGCAATTGTGGTGGCTTGCCCGGCAAGCATTCCCGCGGGAGTGGCTGTCGCTGACACTTCGTCGTCTCCCGCCGATACCACCGCAACCGCAGTGCCGGGTGCCGACGATGGCACGACGAGCGATGTCGACGGGACACCGGACGAACTCGTGGACGGCGGCGACTCCGAGGACTCAGATTCCGTGGATCAGGACGACGACGACGCGTTCGTCGATGGTGTCTCGTCTGTCGAGATCGGTGGCCAGGACTTCGCGCTGACGACCACCCCACCCGGCAACACCAACTACGGGTCACCCCAGGGGTTTGGTCAGGGCGGCGTGCACACAGACGCCACCGTCAAAGCCATCGCTCCAGCCAACTGGCCCGCCTGCGGGTACAACGTGAAAGAAAGCAAGCTGGTGCATGAGTACATCCGACTCCGGGTTCGCGGCGGAGGCGGAATCGAGGGAACCACCGCGGCTCTACGTTGCGGCACTGACAAGTACGGGTACTTCCACATTCTCGACGCGCACATGAGCCAATGGGCTTCGGTTACGCCTTCGAGCCTCAACTGGCGCGACGTTGCAAACTGGTCGATGGATTGGATTCTCAGCGATCCAGACAAGGCCACCTACAACACGTCACAGCAGACATGGTGCTTCTCTCGCACGGTATACCTCGTGAAGAACAACAAGACCGTCGTCGCCACAATGACGCCGCACGTCGGACTGGGCAAGACTGCGCAGCGCATAATCACGGCATTCCCTGCGGGCAGCCAATGCACAGGGACCAATCTGGTCAAATAGCTGATCCCTCACCGCCGCCCCGCAAGGGCCCCTTCAGTCAGCGCGTTTGAGATGGCTGAGGGGGCTTTCCTCGCCAGGCCGTCGCCGGGCTGCGTCCAGTGCCTTTGAGACATACTGCAAGGGCTCCCTCGGCAACCCCGGCTGTAGTGCAAGAAGCGGCCCTGTCGCATCTGCGCCGATCGGGCCGAGTGGCACTCGGTTGCGAGGCAGCTGGCGCCGGACAAGGTCTAGCGGTTCCTCCGTACCCCCGGCCGGGTTCGAACCGGCACTTGGCCGATTTTAAGTCGGCTGCCTCTGCCAATTGGGCTACGGGGGCGAGCGCCTCACATGCCAGCGTAGATGCGAATTCGGGCCCGCCCACGAAGGGCGAGCCCGAATCACTGGCTGACGGATGCCTACTCTGCCGGCGTCTCGGCAGGAGCGTCGGCCGCAGCAGCCTCTTCGGCGGCCTTCGCCTCTGCGGCCTTCTGCGCGGCGGT
>NZ_JBLRDT010000282.1:0-2446 GCF_057512245.1 Gryllotalpicola sp. CP2-P1 | reverse complement strand
ATCGACACGGTCGTCACCGCGCTGTCCGACGAGTCGGAGGAGCTCGACGAGCCGGAGGAGTCCTGCGGCGTCGTGCTGGCCGTGATGCACTCGCCGACCTTCACATCCGACAGCGAGACGTCTACGGTCTTGGTGATCTTCGTCGACGAGCTGACCGTGACGGCGGTCTGCGACGAGCTCGACTGCACCTGGAGCGTGCTGCCGCTCACCGCGGCGATCTCGCCGCTCGTTCCGCCCGCGCCCTGACCGCCAGGGCCGCCTTGGCCGCCGGACTGGCCCTGCGCCTGCTTCGACGTCGACGATCCGGCGCTGCTCGATGAGTGCGACGAGCAGCCGCTCAGCACGAGCACGGCGCCGACGGCGATCGCCGAGGCCGCGGTGATGAAGGAGTACTTGCTGTTCATAGTGGTTTTCCTCGTTGCTGGGGTGTCTTACTCGGTGCGCAGCGCGTCGATCGGCGCGAGTCGCGCCGCGCGGGTCGCCGGGTAGACGCCGAAGATGATGCCGATTCCGATGGAGACGACGAGCGAGAGGCCGATCGCGAGCCCGGACACCTCGATCGACGAGCCGATCAGGCCGGGAAGGACAAGCGCAGCCACGATCCCCAGCGCAGCGCCGACGACCCCGCCGGTCAGACCGAGGGTGCCGGCCTCGACGAGGAACTGGTTCCTGATCGCCCCGGGTGGCGCGCCGAGCGCCTTCCGCAGGCCGATCTCGCGCGTTCGCTCCGAGACCGAGACGAGCATGATGTTCATCACCCCGATGCCGCCGACCAGCAGCGACAGCGCCGCGATGCCCGTCAGCAGGATCGTCAGCGTCTTGTAGACGCTGGTCGCCGTCGACACGAGCGAGTCCTGGCTCGAGATCGTGAAATCGGCATCGTCGGTCGAAGAGATGTCGTGACGGGTCAGCAGGATCGACTTCGCCTCCTGATAGGCCGCGGGAAGGGCATCCGCCGAGGTCGCCTGCAGATAGACGGTCGAGACCGAGTTCGCCTGCGAGCCGCCGACCAGGTTCGCCGCCATCGTCGAGAGGGGCACGAGCGCGGTGTCGTCGAGGTTGCTGGTCGAGTTCGAACCGGACGAGGCGAGCACGCCGACGACCTCGAAGGTCTGGGAGTCGATCGTCACGTTCTGCCCGACGACGTTCGATGAGCCGAAGAGCTCCTGCGCGGTCTCAGAGCCGAGGACCACGACGGATGCCTCGTCGGCCTGCTGCTGCGCCGTGATGAACGTGCCCGTCGCCAGGGTGCGCGAGCGCACCTTCAGATACGAGGGGGTGACGCCGACCACGCTTGTCGTCCAGTTGGTCGACCCGGCGGTGAGCTCCTCGGAGCTCGACTTCTCGGCGTCCACGCCCGCGATGTCGGGCGCGTTCACCTTCGAGGCGAGGGCGGTGGCGTCGGCTTCGGTCAGGGTCGAGCCCGTGCCGAAGCCGCCCCGCACGCCGCTCGACGAGGTCGACGAGCCGGGCGAGACGATCAGCAGGTTCGAGCCGAGCGAGGAGATCTGGCTCGAGACGTCCTTCTGCGTGCCGAGGCCGAGCCCGACGGTCAGGATGACCGCGGCGATGCCGATGAGGATGCCGAGCACCGTCAGCGCGGAGCGCATCTTGTGGCTCATGATGGCGAACCAAGAGGTCCGCGCGGTCTCCATCCAGTTCATGCGAGCACCTCTTCTGACTGGATGAGCCCGTCGCGCACGTGCACGATGCGGCGGGATCGGGCGGCGACCTCGTGCTCGTGCGTGATGAGCACGATCGTCCGGCCGCTCGCGTGCAGCTCGTCGAACAGCCCGAGCACCTCTTCCGTGGAGTGCGAGTCGAGGTTTCCCGTCGGCTCGTCGGCGAGGATCATCGTCGGCTCGGTCACGAGCGCGCGCGCGACGGCGACGCGCTGCTGCTGGCCGCCCGAGAGCTGCCCCGGCTTGTTGTCGATGCGGTCGCCGAGGCCGACGCGCTCGAGTGCCGCAACGGCCCTCTCGCGCCGCTCGTCCTTGTGGACGCCCGCGTACATCATGGGCAGCTCCACGTTCCGCCAGGCCGACAGGCTCGGCAGCAGGTGGAACTGCTGGAACACGAACCCGATGCGCTTGTTGCGGACATCCGCGAGATCGATCTCGTCGAGATCCTCGACGTTGTCGCCCGCGAGCAGATACGAGCCGCTCGTCAGGGTGTCGAGGCAGCCGAGGATGTTCATGATCGTCGACTTGCCGCTGCCCGACGGTCCGACGACCGCGACGTACTCGCCTGCGCGGATCGTGAGGTCGATGCCGCGCAGAGCCTCGTATTCGATCGAGCCGGTCTTGTAGGTCTTGCGCGCGTCCGCGAGCCGGATGACGGGCTCGCTGTCGCCCGGCACGAGGAACGCCGGCATGGTCGAGGTCTCAGCCATCAGTTCCCCGAACCCGTGCCGGGCCGCTGGAAGCCGCCGCCGGTGCCACCGCCG
>NZ_JBLRDT010000281.1:0-2454 GCF_057512245.1 Gryllotalpicola sp. CP2-P1 | reverse complement strand
GCTAGGGTCCGTCTCATGATCGTGTGGATCAACGGGACCCACGGCGTCGGCAAGACCACGACGAGCGCCCTCGTGCAAGAGCTGCTGCCCGATTCGCGCGTGTTCGACGCCGAGAAGGTCGGCGGCGTGCTCATGGACATCACGCCGGGGCTGCCCGAGACCGACAACTTCCAGCACTGGGACCCGTGGCGCCCGCTCGTCGTCGAATTCGCACGGCGGGTGCTGGGCTACGTCGGCGGCACGCTCGTGATGCCGATGACGGTGCTGGTCGAGGACTACTGGCGCGAGATCAGCGACGGCCTTGCCGCCTACGACATCCCGGTGCGGCACTTCGTGCTGCACGCCGACGGGGACACGCTGCGCGCCCGCATCGACGGCGACACCGTGATGGGCCCTTCGTGGTTCCGGCACGCCTATGTCGAGCCGTATCTCGAGGCGGCGCGCAACTGGCTGCACGCCGACGCCGAGGTCATCGACACGACCGGCATCACGCCGGCCGACGCCGCGCGTCGGATCGCGGACTCCGTGCGGGCGGGCGGCAGCTAGGCAGCCGACCAGCCCGCCCACCGGTCGACGCGGATGACGATGACCGGCCCGTCCGGTCGTCGCGTGCGGTACTGGCGATAGCGCGCGGCGAGCGCATCGAGGGGATGCCGCATCGCGTCGGCATCCTCGATCACTTCGGCCCTGCCGTCCACGCGCACCCACCACAGCTCGTGCCACTCGTCGCTGTACTCGTCGGCGAGCAGCGAGACGCGCGGGTCGCGTGCGATGTTGGCGAGCCGCCGCAGCGCGCGGCTCGACTTCGGCTTATGGTCGACGGCCGTGTAGATCAGGTCGCCCTCGACGGCGAAGGTGATCGGCACGAGATGCGGCGCCCCGCTCGCGCCTACGGTCGCGAGGCGCAGCGACCGCGCCCCACCCAGGCGCGCCCGCGCCTCGCTCTCGGCCAGCTTCATGGCAACGATCCTCCTCCTGGTGCGTAGGCTGGCGGCACGGTTCGGGAGGTGCGATGTCGGCGATGGGGTGGACGCTGCTCGAGCGACTCGTGCACTTCGATGTCTGGGCGCGCACCGCAGGCGCGGAATCCATGAGCCCGCTCACCCGGCTGACAGGCGCGGTCACCGAGCCCATTCCTGCCGCGCGCAGTCGACGAGAGGCATCCGATAGATCTCGCAAGGAGCTCCGCCATGCCTGTGCGCGCATTCCAGCGCATCACTCGACGTCTCATTCTGTTCAGCGGCTGGACGTGGGTCGCCGCCGGCTCACTGGTCGGGTTCGAGGCGCTCGACATCATCTTCGGGGCGTTCGCACTCGCGCCCGAGCTGCTGCCGCTCGTCATCCTCTGCCTCGCCCTCGCATGGCTCTTCCGGCGTCGGCTGCGCAGAGCGTGGTCACGCATGCGCGCGCGGATCAGGCTGTCGCGGCTCAGCAGGAGTCGCTGAGCACGCGCTTCGGCAGCTCGGGCGTCGAGGTGTCGATGACGGCGGATGCCGAGAAGAACGGCGTCTCGGCCGCGAGGTACGCCTCATCGGCCTGTGCCTGCTGGGCATCCACATAGATCAGGAAGTGCCAGATGCCCTTCAGCGAACCGAGCAGGTAGGCGCCGTCGACGATCAGCACGGCGTCGGCCGGGGCGGTCTTCCACTCGGAGAGCGCCGGCACGTCGCGCGCCGCGTCGAATGCGGCCGTCTGGAAGCCGGTGCTGCCGGCGAGCCGCCAAGGGTCGAGCAGCACGCGGCGGAACGTCGTCTCGTCGTAGGCCTCGTCGCCCCTGCCGCGCGCGGCCCGCGGCTTGAGGAAGTCGCCCATCGACGCGCGGAAGGCGGGCACGCCGCCGTCGTCGAAGACCGCAGCGAGATCGTCGGCGACCTCGTGGGAGCCCGTTCCGGGGAACCCGTCGACACCGATGATGCGCCGCCCCCGCGGATAGTTGTTCAGGATCTCGTCACGCAGACCGCGCAGGAACTCGACGCGCGGAGTGGACACCAACTGCATGTTTCGAGCGTACGCCGCCGACGCGGGCGGCACTCGGCCCGCCGCGGCCGACGTAGTCTCGAACGGTGCCCGAGACGATGACCCCGACGCTGAGCGAGGCCGTCAACGACTGGTTCCGGTCGAACGCCCGCGAGCTGCCGTGGCGTGAGCCGGGATGCTCCGCCTGGGGCATCCTCGTCTCCGAGTTCATGCTGCAGCAGACGCCCGTGGCGCGCGTGCTGCCCCAGTGGCGGGCATGGCTCGAGCGATGGCCGACGCCGGCGGCCCTCGCGGCGGTTCCGGCCGGCGAGGCGGTGCGCGCGTGGAACCGGCTCGGCTACCCGCGGCGAGCGCTCTGGCTGCATGCCTGCGCGGTCGCGATCACCGAGCAGCATGGCGGCGAGGTGCCGGCCGAGGTCGACGAGTTGCTGGCCCTGCCGGGAATCGGGCCGTACACCGCGCGCGCCGTCGCCGCCT
>NZ_JBLRDT010000280.1:0-2456 GCF_057512245.1 Gryllotalpicola sp. CP2-P1 | reverse complement strand
GAGGCGATCACGGATGCCTCGCGCTACGCCGCCACCGCCCAGCCGCTGCTCTCGCTCTCGCTGACGAACACGGGGCAGGCGATGTGCACGATCGACGCGGGCACGGCCACCATGGTCTTCACGATCACGAGCGGCTCCGAGCAGTACTGGACGTCGACCGACTGCCAGACGAACCCCGTGCACACCGACATCAAGCTCGAGCCGGGCAAGACCCTGACCACGCAGCCGATCGCGTGGGATCGCACCCGCTCGTCGAAGTCGACCTGCGGCGGCAAGCGCCCGGCGGTCCCGGCGGGCGGCGCGTCCTACCACCTCAAGGTCTCTGTCGACGGCATCGAGTCGAAGACCTCGAAGCAGTTCCTGCTCTACTGAGTCTCGTGTGGGGAGCGCTCCCCATCGTTCGCTCCGCGAGTGCCCGATAATCTCTGTGCACAGGGGAACACAAGGGGGAGCCGATGCCTGACCTGCGCGTCGATGTCGGGATGTATGCCGAGCTGGGGAGCGAGCTCGGGCGCGTCGCGACCGAGTTCGCCGACGCGAACACGAACAGCGACCGCATCGCCGACGCCGTCGGGCACAGCGGCCTCGCCGACGCCGTGCGCGATTTCGCCCACCAGTGGGACGACAAGCGGAAGGCCATGACGGGCGACATCCAGACGCTCGCGAAGTTCGCGACCGAGATCGGCGAGGGCTTCGGCCAGACCGACCAGGCACTCGGCGATGCGGTGAGCGGGCAGTGAGGCCCGCGGCCGCGCAGTGGCGCGAGATCGGCTACGACGGCGATCCGATTCCGGGCGACCCCGACGTGGTCGCTGCGGGCGGCGCCGACTACCTCGCCGTCGCCGAGGCGATTGTCGGGGCGAAGCGGAAGCTCGACGGGATCGAACTCGACGGCCAGATCTCGCAGGCGGTCGACAAGCTTCTCGAGAAGACCGGCGAGGTCGCCTCGAACATCGGCAAGGCCGAGGCGCGCTATCGGGCCGCCGGTCAAGCTCTGACGGCGTACGCGCCCGTGCTGCGCAACGCGCAGGACGACTCGGCGGCGGCGCTGTATCGGGCGAGCTCGGCGCGCCAGGCATCCGATTCGGCGAACTCGAACCAGCAGTACTACCTGCACCTCGCGCAGAACGAGACCGACCCGGCCTCTGCCCTGCAGTACACGGATCTCGCGAAGCGCGCAGGTGACGACGCCGACGATGCGAACGCGACCCTGAGCGGCGCGCGCGGCCAGATCGACGAGGCCGTCGCGACGCGCGATGCCGCGGCCGAGCGCGCGATCTCGCAGATCCACGAGATCACGAGCCATGACGGGCTCAAGGATTCCTGGTGGGACAACTGGGGCAAGGACCTGCTCGAGAAGATCACGGACATCGCCGGGATCGTGGCGAGCATCGCGGGCGTGCTCGCGCTCTGCGTCGCCTGGATTCCGGTCGTCGGGCAGGTGCTCGCGGCGGCGCTGCTCGTCGTCACCGCGGTCGCGGCCGTCGTCAACGCGATCGGGAACACCGTGCTCGCCGCGACCGGCGACCGCAGCTGGACGACGGCGATCGTCAGCATCATCGGCGCGGCGCTCGCGTGCATCGGCATCGGCGGCGCGCTGCGCGTGCTCGCCACCGCAGGCAAGGAAGGCGTCGCCGTCACCGAGACCGCGACCACCGTCGCCGAGAACGCGAACAAGTACGAGCAGGCCGCGGCGAAGATCAATCAGATCTCGCGCGACGCGCCCAAGAGCCCCGGCACGAACGTCCTCGACGTCACCCCTGAGCAGCTCGCGGCGATGAAGCCGTCCGAGTTCGACGAGGTCATGCGACTGTACGCTCAGGACGTGCCGGAGCTGAACGAGGGGGACATCCTCTACCGCCTCTACAGCAGTCAGCCGGGCGGCTCGACGATCAGCGGCGCCTCGTTCACGCGAGACGCACCGTTCATGCTCGAGAACCCGCGTGCCGCCTTCGGACTGCCGCCGGGCAACTCGGCCGATCGCATGGTCGTCGTACGCGTCGACGACCCGAGCAAGATGGTGCTGAGCCGCCACGCCCTGCCGCTCGAGGGCGGCCCGGGCGGCTCCTCCGAGTACATCTTCCCTGGCCAGTACGAGAACGGCGGCGGCAAAGGCCTGAGCATTCTGTACGACAAGTCCTTCGAGCTGCCGTGACGCGCGTCTCCGAGCTCGACTTCCGGCAACCGCTCTTCCTGTACGACGGCGCAGGCGACGGCGTCATCGAGGTGCGCACCGCCGCGCCGATACCGCCGGACGGCGGCTTCTCGACCTGGGCGCGGGTCGTCGACCCACCGACGACGGATGCCGCTGAGCTGCTCGTGCACGCCACCGTGGCTGCCGCCGGCGCGCTCGACGGGCGCTGGTGGGGGCAGGCCTGGGTGTGGGCGATTCCCGCCGAGACGGCGGCCGAGCCGCTCACGACCGACATCGCAGGCAAGCGCCTGCTCGGGGAGTT
>NZ_JBLRDT010000279.1:0-2463 GCF_057512245.1 Gryllotalpicola sp. CP2-P1 | reverse complement strand
GAGACTCGCCCGCAGCCCGACAGCGAGGGCGTGCTGCCGGTGCATGCTCGAGACGGGAAGCGCCGACGCGGCGGCGCTCGCCGCAACCCGCAGCGTGCCGGCGCGCGAGGCCGTGAGGCCGATGACGCGCGGCACGTCCTGCAGCAGCTCCTGCCGGCGTGTGTCGCTGACCAGGTCGTTGACCGCGCGGGCGAGCGCGGCCAGCACCGGGTCGGTGCAGCTGGGGTGATCGCTCCAGCGTTCGCCCGCGAGGTACGAGGCGAACTCCATGAAGCAGGCGCCACGGCGCGGCGTGCGGTGCCGCCCCGCCCCGAGGCGCGGAAGGTAATCCGGTGTCGAAATGCGTGAACTCATTGCGACCTCGCTCGTGTCGATGATCCCTAGATCATCACTCTGCAGAACCGTCGCGGCAAGGGGGATTGACGGATGCCTATTCCGCGGTCTCGCCCGTCTCGATCGGCAGCTCGGGGTGGTTCGACCACTGGCTGAACGAGCCGGGGTAGAGCACGGGCGCGAAGCCCGCCAGGGTCAGCGCGACCGCTTCGTGCGCCGCGGTGACGCCGCTGCCGCAGTAGGCCCCGACGGCTGAGGCATCCGTCACGCCGAGCTCTTCGAACCGCGCGCGCAACTCGCCCGGCGTTAGGAACCGCCCGTTCGCGTCGACATTCGCGGTGGTCGGTGCGCTCACCGCGCCCGGAATGTGGCCGGCGCGCGGATCGACCGGCTCGACCTCGCCGCGGAAGCGATCGCCCGCTCGTGCGTCGAGCAGCACGCCCGATGCTGCGAACTCGGCGACGCCCTCGAGCGGGATCACGGGAAGGGCGCCGTACGCGAGCGTCACGGTGCCCGGAACCGGCGGGTCGCCCGGGCCCTTCTCGAGCGGATTTCCCGCGCTCACCCATGCGCGCAGGCTGCCGTCGAGCAGCCTCACGTCGGCGACGCCCGCGTAGCGCAGCAGCCACCATGCCCGAGCGCTCGACAGGTTCTTGAGGTCGTCGTAGACGACGACGGTGTCGCCGGGGTCGATGCCCCAGCTGCGCGCCGACTGCTGCAGCTCGTCGAGCTCGGGCAGCGGGTGGCGGCCGTCCTCGGGGCGGCGGCGCGCGGGCGGCAGCGCGAGCTCGGTCTCGAGGTCGACGTAGACCGCCCCGGGGATGTGCCCCAGCTCGAAGGCGTCGCGGCCGTCGGGCTTGCCGGCGGGTCGGCCGACGCCGCCCCAGCGCACATCGAGCACGCGCACAGGGCCGCCGTCGGCATAGCGCCCATCGCGCAGGGCCACTTCCAGCTCGTCGGGGTCGGTGAGGATCGGGCGTTCGCGTTCGGTCACGCCTCGACGCTAACGCGGCGGAAACGCCGTAGGGCGCACGTTTCGGAAGAAAACGTGCGCCCTACGTGCGGTTCGCGCCCTACGTGCGGTTCACCGCGGTGCTCGATGAACCGAGGGACTCAGCTCGACGCCTTCGCGTTCGACTCGTACGAGGTGTTGGTCGACTCGAAGAAGTTGACCAGCTCGAGCGTGTCGTTCGCGGTGGCCATCCACTTCGCGGGATTGCTCACCTTGTACTCGGGCTCGAAGCCGAGCTCTTCGAGGCGGCGGTCGGCGAGGTACTTCACGTACTGGTTGATGTAGTTCGCGTTGAGCCCGAGGATGCCGCCGGGCAGCAGGTCGCGGTTGTACTGCTCTTCCATCTCGACCGCGTCGAGGATCATCTGCTTGATCTCGTTCGCGAACTCGGGCGTCTGCAGGTCGGGGTTCTCGTCGAGCACCGTGAGGATCAGGTTCATGCCGAACTTCAGGTGCAGCGACTCGTCGCGCACGATCCAGTCGACAAGCGAGCCGAAGTTGCGCAGCAGGTTCCGCTGGCGGAACGAGAGCGCCACCATGAAGCCCGAGTAGAACCAGATGCCCTCGAGGATGATGTTGTACGCGACGAGGTTGCGGATGAAGTCCTGCTTGCCCGCCGTCGTCGTGATGTCGAGCGTCTCCTCGGTCATCCGGCGGATGAACTTGACCTCGAACTCCTCCTTCTTGGCCATCGACGGGATGTCGACGTGGGCGTTGTAGGCCTCGTCGCGGTCGATGGGGAAGGTCTCGAGTACGTACTCGAACGACATGCAGTGGTTGGCTTCCTCCCACATCTGCTTCGCGAGGTAGAGATGCGCCTCAGGTGCGTTCACATACGGGTACACGCCGAAGGCCAGAGCCTTGTTGACGAGCAGCTCGTTCGGGTTGAAGTACGAGATCAGGAAGGTGACCGCGTGGCGCTCCTCCTCCGTCATCCTCTTGAAGTCCGCCAGGTCCTCGCCGAGCTGGATCTCATTGGGGAACCAGGTGTTCGCCACCGCCTGGTCGTAGAGGTCCATCGCCCACTTGTAGGTGATCGGCTTGAGGAGCAGGCCGTCCTTGACGCCTGTACCGAGGATTCCCATGCGGTGTTACTTGCCTTCCGATTCGGTGGTGGA
>NZ_JBLRDT010000028.1:0-20331 GCF_057512245.1 Gryllotalpicola sp. CP2-P1 | reverse complement strand
CCGCTCGAGCATCGCCGCCACGATCACCGGCCCGAGCAGATCGCCGAAGTTCCCGATGCGGCGCGGAACGACGAGGCGGCTGCCGCGGCGCTCGGGGATCAGAGGCCGATGCGGATTCCAGCTGAACACGGTCACGCCGTGCACGGTCGTGCGGTCGCCCCGGTTGCGGACGCGCGGAAGTGCCTGAGGCTGTGCCGTCACCACTGCTCCCTCACCCCGCGAGTGGTCGGCTCTCGGGGGTTACGGGCCACGATAATGTGCCCCTCTTTGTGGTGACAAGTGTGTCGTGTGCGCCAGTCACCATATGGAAACGTGGCTGCAACGGCTCGTGTATACACTGAGCCACGCGTCCGACCACGCATTGTCGATCTCGAGGCCCTCGTGCGCCCCGCGGTCGTCAAGGAACCTAGGAGGCCACCGTGCGCCCAGATGACCTTGAAACCCTGACGGAGCTGCGCTCCGCCACCACCGCCGTGCTCACCGAGGCGATCGGGCACGGCGCGACCGTCGCCCTGCTCGACGCCCCCAATCAGCGCAACGTGGGCGATTCCCTGATCTGGGTGGGTGAGCTCGAATACTTCCGCACGCTCGGCCTGAGGCTCGCCTACGTCGCCGACCGGCGCACCTACGACGCGGCCGAGCTGCGTCGCGCGCTTCCACCCGACGGCGTCATCCTGATCCACGGCGGCGGGAACTTCGGCGACCTGTGGGACGGGCACCAGCAGCACCGCGAGCAGGTCGCGCGCGACTTCCCCGACCGGAAGATCGTGCAGCTGCCGCAGTCGGTGTGGTTCGAGTCGCCCGAGAAGGCGGCGCTCGCGAACGCCGTGCTGGGCGGCCACCCCGACTTCACGCTGCTGGTGCGCGACTCCGAGTCAGAGGGCCGCGCCGCGGCGCAGCTGCCCGATGTGCGTCGGCGCTACTGCTGGGACATGGCGCTCGGCTGGAGCGCTCCGACGCGGGCCTCTGCAGCCGCCCCGGGCGCGGCGCCCGTGCTCGTGATCGCGCGCACCGACCACGAGGGGTCCTCCGGCCTCGGCGATCTCGACCTGGCCGACGAGATCGGCGCCGAGGTGCACGTCGCCGACTGGACCAGCGCCGAGCTCGACACCCTGTCGTGGCGGCTCGCGCGGCTCGTACCGCGGGCGGCGCACAAGTACCGCTTCGTGCGCGGCCCGCTGCTGCGCCCGCTCGTGAACGCCAGCTTCCGGTGGATCAACGCGGCGAACATCCGCGGCGGCATCCGCCTCTACCGCGATCGCCGCTACGCGATCGTCGATCGCCTGCACGCCCACGTCCTCGCGGTGCTGCTCGATCTCGACCACGTGCTGCTCGACAACAACTACGGCAAGCTCGGCGCCGTCTACCGCGACTACTCGAGCCGGTTCAGCACGGCGTCCTACGCGGACCGGCCGCAGCAGGCGGTCGAACTCGCCGCCGAGGCGCTCGGCAGGGCACGGGCGGTGCGCTGATGCTGGCGTTCATCACCTCGCTGCGGCACCCGCTCAACTCCTCCGACTACGCGCACGTCGAAGAGCTGCTCGCGCAGACACTGGGTTCCGTCACGGCGCAGACGAGCGACGATTTCGCGGTCTTCGTCGTGGGCAATCGGATGCCTGACTTCGAGCTTCCCCGCCGCACCACGTTCGTGCCCGTCGACTTCCCGCCGCCCGTGGCGACCTCGGGCCCGCGGTTCGCCCTCGGCCCCTTCGTGCGCGACAAGGGCACCAAGATCGGCATCGGGCTCGCCGCCGCGCGTGCCGTGCAGCCTGATCACGTCATGATCTTCGACGCAGACGACTTCGTGCACCGGGGCCTCGCGGCGCTGTCGAAGAGCGCCCCGACCGCACCCGGCTGGGTCGTCGAAGAGGGCCTCGTCTACTCGCGCACCCGGCAGGCGTGGCGCGTGCAGCGCGACTTCAATCGCACCTGCGGCACCTGCCACATCGTCGCGTGGGAGGCATACGGCGTGCCCGACGACCTCGAGGTGACGGCAACGCAGGACGAGGTGGCGGCGGCCTTCGGCGAGCGCCTCGAGCGCATCATCGGCGCACACCGCCAGGGGCGCGAGTGGCTGGCCGAGCACGGCTACCCGCTCGAGCCGCTGCCGTTCCACGGCGCGGTGTACCACGTCGACACCGGCGAGAACCACTCGGGCAAGGGCCTGCGCGGCCTCGCCCGACCGCTCAGCGACCGGGTGGTGCGCGACTTCGGCATTCCCCGCCTCGCGAGCCCCTCGGCGAGCATCGGCCGCGCGCTCGACCCGCGCGAGCTCGCGTACACGGCGCAGTCGGCCCTGAGCCGGGCGACGCGCATCACGAAGGGCGCGCTCGCGCGCCAGGCCAAGGCGTAGGGGAGAGGGAACATGATCACGAGCATCGGAAAGCTCATGGGCGGCTCGGCCGGACTCCTGCTGCGCGGCATCCCGCGCTCGCGCATCGCCATCGTGCTGGTGCTGAGCGGGCTGGGCGGGCTGTTCGAGGCCGGCCTGCTGATCCTCATCGTGCAGATCGCGACGCAGGCGACCGGCGGGTCGGCCGCCAGGAGCTCGACGAGCGGCGGCGTCATGTCGGCCCTGCTCGGCAATCTGACGATCATGCAGGGGGTGCTCATCGGCACGCTCTGCGCGCTGCTGTCGATCGCGTTCCAGCTGATCTCGAGCCAGCTCATGATGCGGGCGGCCTCGCTCAAACTGAACATGGAGCGCGAGCGCCTCGTGCGCGCCTTCTATTCGTCCTCGGTCGTCGCGCAGACCAAGATGTCGGCCGGGCATGTGCAGGACCTCGCGGCCAACGGCGCCAACCGCATGGCAGAGGGCGTATTCCTCACCGGGCAGTCCGCCGCCGCCTGGACGAACCTCTTCGTGCTGCTCGTGGCGGCGTTCATCGCGAGCCCGTGGACCGCGCTGGCGCTCGTCGTCGTGGCGGCGATCATCGGGGCGGCGTTCGCGCCGGTGACCGCGGCGATCACCCGCTCCAGCCGGAACTGGGCGCTGCAGGTGCGCGGCTACTCGAGCTTCCTCGCGATCTACACGCGCATGTTCATCGAGATCCGCGTCTTCGGCGTGGCCCGGCGCGTCGAGTCGCTCGCGCTCGACGGCGCCCGCGACGCGACCGAGTCGTGGCGCCGCGGTCGTGCGCTGCAGCAGGGAACGCCGATCGTGTTCCGGAACTCGGCTCTGCTGCTCGGATTCCTGTGCATCGGCGTCGTGGCGATCATCGCCCCCGCGGCGGTCGGCGGCATCGCCATCACGGCGCTGTTGCTGGTGCGCGGCCTCGTCTACCTGCAGCAGGTGCTCGGCACCCGGCAGAGCATGAAGGCGATGTCGGTCTACGCCGAGATGGTCGACGAGACGGTCGCAGAGCTCGGCCCCGACACGGCGGTGTGGGGCGAGCGGCACCTCGGGCGGCTCGAGACGCTGCGGCTCGAGGGCGTCGGCTTCGACTACGAGGACGGCACGCCCGTGTTCACAGGCGTCGACTTCGAGGCGCGCCGGGGCCAGTTCGTCGCGATCGTCGGGCCGTCGGGCGGCGGGAAGACGACCCTGCTCAAGCTGATCATGCGCACCCTCGACCCCTCGTCGGGCGAGGTGCTCGTCAACGGGACGCCCATCGAGGAGTATCGCCAGGCCGACTGGTACTCGCAGGTCGCCTATCTCTCGCAGGAGGTCAGGCTCGTGCCCGGCACCATCGCCGACAACATCCGGTTCTACCGCGACGCGAGCGACGAGCAGGTCGAGCGGGCGGCGCTCGCCGCGGCGCTCGAGCTCGACGGCAGGGCGTTCCCGCAGGGGCTGGACACGGTGGTCGAGCAGGAGGGGCTCAACCTCTCGGGCGGCCAGCGCCAGCGCATCGGGCTCGCCCGGTGTCTGCTGCTCAACCCGCAGATGCTGGTGCTCGATGAGCCGACGAGCGCGCTGGATGCCAGCACCGAGAAGTCGATCATGGACACGATCGCCGGCCTGCGCGAGAACCTGCTGATCGTCATGGTGACCCACCGGCCGTCGACCCTCGCCCTCACCGATGTGCGCTACCGCATGGAGGACGGGGTGCTGACGCGCCAGGAATCCGCACCCGTCACCGCCTGAGCCGAGCGGCTCTCATGTCCCCCATCCGAGGGATGTTTCCGGCGGGTAAACAAGCCTTGCGTTTATCAAATTCCTAGATAGCGTGGAGGAGTCCGGACCGACCTCCGGGTCGATCCGCTAGTGGGAACGGAGAAACGAAAAACCCACGCCAACGCATTGCCCAAATCCACACCGACCTGCGGATAGGACAGAGATGCACAAGATTGCAAAGACGGCGCTGGCCCTCGCGGTCGGAACCGCACTCGCACTGGGCGTTCCGCTCGCGGCGAGCGCGACTCCGGTCGCCACCTCCAGCTCCGTGTCCGTCAACTCGGCCGCGGCTCCTGTGGCGCTTTCCCACAACGATGGGAAGAACCACGGCATCGGGTGGGGCGCTTCGCACCACCAGCCCAAGCCGACCAAGCCGGCATACCCGCCGACGAAGCCGCCGAAGCCCGGCCACCACCACCCGCACCCCTTCTGGTGGGGCGGATTCTGGTGGTTCCCGTTCACCTTCCCGGCTCACACGTTCCACCCGGGCTCGATAGTCCACATCCTCATCACCGGTTTCGGGGGCTTCTCGTTCTTCGGCACGTTCACTGCCGATGAGTCGGGCAGCATCAACCTCGGTACCGCGGCTGCTGACGGGTCGCTGACCGCTCAGCTGAAGGCAAGCGGGGCCACCGACCTCGCCGGCCAGACGCTGAACGCCACCGTGACCGACAGCTCCGGCACCTCCGTGACGCAGAGCGTCACGGTCCCTGCTGACGCTGCGAAGAGCGCTGCGACCACCAAGGGCGCCTCTTCGGTGACGGCCGCCGACCCGGGCTCGCTCGCGTCGACCGGTTCGTACATCTCGCTGGCAACCGTCTGGGGTGCTGTGGGGCTCGTCGCCCTCGGTGCCGGCTTCGTGACCATGCGGGCGGTCGTCCGCCGCAAGGATCGAGCCAAGGCCTAGCGTCCTCACGCTGATGGGGGTCGCCCCGCATGCCGGGGCGGCCCCCATCAGACTGTCGAGGGCCGCGCGGGCCCCGTCGAGGGCCCTCTGCTTAGATGGAGCGCATGTCGTCAGCCGCCGCCGACCGCCGAGCACGCCGTAGCCACGGCGGCCGGGCCTGGGTCTGGTGGCTGATCGCCGCCGTGCTCCTCATCATCGTTGCGATCACCGCATGGGTTGGGGTGAGGGGAATGCTCGCAGCAAAGGAGCTGCGGCAGGCACTGCCGGTCGCGAGCACCATCCAGTCCGCCGTCATCGGCGGCGATTCCGCGGGCGCCGCAGCAGGCGTCGCCCAGCTGCGCGACCACGCCGACAGGGCGCACGCGCTCACCTCCGACCCTGTCTGGCGCCTCGCCGAGAAGGCGCCGTGGGCCGGCCCGAACCTGCGCGCGCTCAGCGGCGTGTCTGCGAGCGCGGCGGCCATCGCCGACAACGGGCTCGAGTCGGTCGCGAGCCTCTCGGGCAAGCTCAGCGCCGACACGTTCCGTGTGAAGGGCGGCGCGATCGACGTGGCACCGCTCGTCGCCGCGGCCCCGGCGCTCGCCAAGGCAGACGCCGCCATGGAGTCGGGCGCGCGCATCTCGCGCTCCGTCTCGACGCGCGGCGTCATCGCCCCGCTGGCCGGCGCCGTCGCCGATTACAAGTCGAAGATCGCCGAGGTCTCGACCTTCACGGATGCCGCGAGCAAGGCGGCCACGCTGCTGCCGGGCATGCTGGGCGACAGCGGCCCGCGCACCTACCTCGTGCTCGTGCTCAACAACGCCGAGCTGCGCTCCTCCGGCGGCATCCCCGGCTCGGTGGTGCACGTCACGGCCGACCACGGCAGGGTCACCTTCGACGGCCAGTACTCAGGCGGCAGCTTCGGCCCGTACGACTCTCCGATCACGAAGCTCACGGGCCCGACCAATGAGCTGTTCGGCGAGATCACCGGCGAGTACATGCAGGACGTCACCCTGACGCCGCGCTTCGACCAGTCGGCGAAGCTCGCCGCGGCCATGTGGCAGCAGCGCTTCGGCCAGCAGGTCAGCGGCGTCGTGAGCCTCGACCCGGTCGCCCTCAAGTACATCCTCAAGGCGACCGGCCCGGTCACCGTGGCACCGGGAACGCCGGCTGCGACCGAGCTCACCGCGCAGAACGTGGTCAGGTCGCTGCTCTCCGACGTGTACTCCCGGTTCAGCCAGCCGCAACAGCAGGACGCGTTCTTCGACGCGGCGTCCGCCTCGATCTTCGCCAAGCTCGCCGAGGGCAAGTTCGCCCCGCAGACGATGCTCGGCGCGTTCGCGCGCATCGGCGACGAGCACCGCCTCAACGTGTGGAGCTCCGAACCGAAGGAGCGCGCCACCCTGGCCGAGACGACGCTCTCGGGGGGCCCCGCGAAGTCGGGGCCCGGTGAGCAGCGCTTCGGGGTCTACCTCGCCGACGGCACCGGGTCGAAGATGGACTACTACCTGCACACCAAGGTGGCCCTGGGGCAGCCGGTGTGCTCCACGGTCGGCCCGCTGTACGTGCTGCAGGTCACCCTCACGAACGGGCTCACCGCGCAGCAGGCCGCGAAGCTTCCCGCCTACGTGAGCGGCGACGGCACCTATGGTGTCTCGGTCGGCACCATCCGCACGCAGGTGAGCACCTACGGCTCTCCCGACGTCGAGTTCGGCAACGCGGTCACCGCGACCGGCGCTGCCGAGCCGGTCAAATTCGTCAAGGACGGCGACCGCAGCGTCGCGCAGTACGTCGTCGACCTGAAGCCGGGCCAGAGCTCGACCGTGCGCCTCGTCTACAACCCGAAGAAGGGCAAGAGCGGCCGTATCGCGGCCGACATCACGCCCCAGATCAACCCTGTGTCGGTCACGAAGCGCAGCTTCGCCTGCGACGAGGTCGTGAAATGAGCCGGATGCCGGGCCGCGCGCTCGCTCTGGCGAGCGCGTCGGGGTTCCTCGCGTCGACCGGCTCGAGCATCGCCATGTGGGTGGTCTGGCTCGCGGGCATCCTCGTCTTTCTCGGCGTCATCGCGCTCCTCATCGCGTCCGCCCGCCATCGCTCACGCGGATAAGCCCTCGCGGCGGATTCCGCAAGGGGCGTCCCCCGTTCGGGGCGCGCGGCTAGCTTGGCCCTGTCACGATGCGCAGACACCGACCGGTCTGCGACCGTTGCTGTTCCCTGGGGAGTACGCGCGCCGCAGCACTCTGCGTGCTGCGCGCGCACCTGATGCAAGGAGGAGCATGAACAGGGTTCTGAAATCTCTCGCCGCGCTCGCGGTAGCGGGAGCGGCAGCGCTCGCCGCACCGATGGCGGCGAACGCCGCGTCGACCTATCCGCCCGGAACGCCGACGATCACGGGTGCCGCCGCGGGCACCGTGGTCGGCTCGACGGCATCCGGCGGAACGTTCACCGTGCGCTTCAACGCGATCTTCATCGCGCAGCACGACCTGACGGTCTACTTCACCAGTGCGGGCAGCGTGCCGACCTCACTCGCCGACTTCCGCGCGGCCGAGTCGCCGGCTCTCGCAACGGTGACCGACAGCGCGGGGGCCGCCAGCATCACGGCGACCATGCCGGCGGATGCCAGTGCGGCCGTCACCGTCGTGGCGACCGACGGCACGACGACCGCAGCGATCACCATTCCGGTGGCCGGCGCCGCGACGGCGGCGGAGACCAGCGCGGGCGGGGGCGACATGCTCTCGCAGACGGGGACCTACGTCTCGCTCGCGACGGTGTGGGCCGCGGTCGGGCTCGCTGCTCTGGGGGCGGCGTTCCTCGTCATGCGAACCGCGAGCCGCCGTCGCGCGACGGCGGCAGAGGCGGCACAGACCGGCTCTCCCGCACACCGCGCATGATTCGCACCTAGAATAGTGAGGGGTGCTCGACTATCGCGGGCACCCCTCGCTCGGGGCATACCCCTTGGTCTACGCCAGACTAAAATGAGAAAACCTCACAACAGCCTGGAATGAGACCCGAATGTCATTTCTTGCCCGCGCGTTGGTCGGCGCCGCTGCCGCAACGCTTCTCGCGGTCGCCGCCCCGCTCAGTGCGGCCGCCGCGCCCGCGCCCTACGCCCCGTACAAGCCCGATAGCTGGAAGCGCACGATCGTTCCGGATACCTCGGTGCATCACGCCGTGCCCGACAGCACTTTCGACCCGTGCGAGCCGCTGCAGATCAGCGTCACGAGCGAGTCGCCCTCGCCGACCTTCGCCGCGTTCACCGCTTCGCAGCTGACGGGCTCGCTCACGAGCAGCTGCGACGGGGGAGGGGCCGTCGTCAAGCTCGACTTCGGCGCCGACACCCGCGGGGTCTACAACGTCACGGTCAAGCAGCCGGGCACCGGTCACTACTCCTACGGCGTGGTGACCGTGATCCCCGCCACGACGGCCGCCGTCGCGGACCCGGGCCTGCTGGCTCGCACGGGCACGTCGATCGACGTGGGCGTGCTCTCGGCAGCGGCCGCCACCGTCGTCGCGGGCATCGCGCTCTGGGTGGTCTCGCGCGTCAGAGTGCGTCGGCGCACACGCTGATCGCGGGCAGGGCGGCGCGGGCAGGAATCCACCGCGCCGTCCCTGCGTTGCGATGAGAGATGACTTCCCTCGCTGACGTGCCCCTGAACGTGCTCGACCTCGCCTGGCGCGGGTTCGGGCAGACCAACGCCGACGCGGTCGCCGGCTCGATCGAGCTGGCGAAGCACGCCGAGGCGCTCGGGTACGGCAGGTACTGGTTCGCCGAGCATCACGGCATGCCGGGCATCGCCTCGTCGTCGCCCGCGATTCTGATCGGCGCGGTCGCAGCGGTCACCTCGAAGCTGCGAGTCGGCTCGGGCGGCGTGATGCTGCCGAACCACGCCCCGCTCGTCGTCGCCGAGCAGTTCGGCACCTTGCGGGCGCTCTACGGCGACCGCATCGACCTCGGCATCGGCCGCGCACCGGGCACCGACGGTGTCACCGCGTTCGCGCTGCGCCGCACACAGGAAGGTCTCGACGCTTCGGCCTTCCCCCGTGAGCTGATGGACCTGATCGGCTTCTTCCACGGCATGTCGCCGAACAACCCGATGGCTCAGCTGCTCGCCGTTCCCGGCCTCGGCGACGCCCCCGAGATCTGGCTGCTCGGCTCGTCGGGGTTCTCGGCCGAGCTGGCCGGGACGCTCGGGCTGCCGTTCGCGTTCGCGCATCACTTCTCGGGCGAGAACACCGAGCGCGCGCTCGAGATCTACCGCGACTCGTTCCGCGAAGGCGGATTCCTGGCGGCGCCGCATTCGATGGTCGCGGTCTCAGTCATCTCGGATGACTCGGCCGAGGCGGTGCGGCGTGAGATGCTGCCCGGCGCGATCACCTTCATCCGGATGCGGCAGGGCCAGAAGCCCTCGCCCGTCTCGGTCGACGAGGCGCTCGCCTACGAGTTCTCGCCCCTCGAAGAGGACTTCATCGCGCACCGCAACGCGCGCCAGGCGATCGGCACACCCGAGGTCGTGCGCGCTCAGCTTGCCTCGCTGCTCGAGTCGACCGGCGTCGACGAGCTCATGGTGCAGCCGGCCGGCGCGACGCTCGAGGGCCGCAAGCGCTCCCTCGAGATCGTGAAGGAGCTGCAGCGCCCGGCGGTCGAGTAGCTCGCTCTGCGACCGCGTCGGGGTCCGCTCTTCGCGCGACACCCTAGACCTTCGGCTCCTTCGAGTTGTACCGGTCGAGCAGCTGGGCGAACGTCTTCAGCTCGTCGTCGCTCCAGTCTGCGAGGCGTTCGAAAGACGCCTTGCGCTGCTCGCCGCGTGCAGAGTTCAGACGGCTCTTGCCGTTGTCGGTGAGCCGCAGTTCCCGACCGCGGTGGTGCGCGTCCTCGCTGCGCGGCGCGTACTCGACGAGCCCCTGCTCGAGCAGCGAAGCCACCTGGCGCGAGACGGTCGAGCGGTTCAGGTGGAACGAGCTGGCGATGTCGGTGGCGCGGCAGCCCTGGGTCGCGCCGATGAACTGCAGCAGCGAGTGCTCGACGTAGCTGAGCGGGGCCGCCAGACGCCGGGCGCGGGCCGTGCCGCGTCGAGTGACCACGTTGATCTCTTCGAAGATCGTGTCGAGCAACTGTGCTCGCGATGCCTTGGGCCGTGCCATGGCACGAACCTAGTGCGTGCACGGGTGTGATGCATCACGCATCCGCCCGATCCGTCAGCCGCAAACGGGGCGTTTCGTTGTAACGCAGCAAGTGGATGCCGCAACGCGCGCCCGGAAACAAAAGGAAGCCCCCTCCGTGATGGAGGGGGCTTCCGATGTCCTAAGACATCACACCGTCGGGGTAGCGGGATTTGAACCCACGACCTCTTCGTCCCGAACGAAGCGCGCTACCAAACTGCGCCACACCCCGATGGCCCTAAGGCTTCAGCCAGTCTACCTGATTCGCGACGGGGGTTCGAACCGAGGGCTCAGCCACTCGGCGTCGCCGGAGCGGTCGACGCCGGAGGTTGCGTCGGCTGCGTGGTCTGGGGCGGCTGAGTCGGCTGCTGCGTCTGCTGCGGCGTGCTCGGCGTCGCCGGAGTCGTCGGCGCGGTCGGCGCCTGCGTGGCGGGGCGCTGGTAGTAGTTGCTGCCGTAGATCATGCTCGTCGGGGGAGCGTCCCAGTCCTCGCCGCCGTACTGGGCGTTGAGTGCTGCGATGATCGGCTGGGCGACCCAGAGCTTCGCGTCACCGCCCGAGATCCACTTCCCGTTTGTCGTGCCGACGAAGTGCTCGCGGCGCAGGCTCGTTCCGGGGTTCTGGTCCAGGTTGCCGACCCACGTCGCCTGAGCGACCTTCGAGGTCGACGTGACGATCCAGTTCTGCAGCGCGCTGTCGGAGGTGCCGGTCTTGCCGAACAGCGGGACCCCGTCGTGCGGGTTCGCGATCACACCTGTGCCGCCGGTCATCACCGTCTTGAGGGCATAGATAACGGCATCCGCGATGTCCTTCGGGATAGCCTGCGTGCACTTCGTCTTCGGCACCGCCAGACTTGACCCGTCGTCGGTGCGGGTGATCTTGTCGATGACGACGGGCGTGCAGGTGACGCCGCCGTTGGCGAAAGCGGCGTAGGCCTGCGCCATCTGGATGGGCGACACCGAGTTGACGCCGATCGCACTCGTCGGGACGAGCTGCCACTTGTTGTTCGGGTTCGCGACGTCGACACCCATCGACTGAGCGAGCTTGTGGACATCGCAGAGATTCAGCTTCTCGGCCATCGCCATATAGATCGTGTTGATCGACTGCTCAGTGCCGTACAGCACCGACCTCACGCCGTTCTCCCACGAGGCGTCGTTCTGCACTTTGAACGTGCCAGAGCCGTACGGCTGAGTCGATCCACAGGTGGTCTGGAAGTCCGCGTAGTTGAAGTAGTTGCTCACACCGTTGACGCTCTGGTTGAGCGTGTAGCCCTTCTCGAGCCATTCGGCGAGCACGAAGGGCTTGAAGGACGACCCCGTCTGGAATCCGCTCGAGCCGCCGTATTCGAATGGGGTGTTGAAGTTCACGGCCGTTGCACCGGGGTCGCTGGTGGCACCGTCGGTGTAGGTCTTGTTCTGCACCATCGTCACAACACGGCCCGTGCCGACCTCCATCGAGACGTTCGAGGCGCCCAGGTTGAAGGCCGGGTCGCCGGTCGAGTGCGGAATGTACTCGTCGATGGATGCCTGCGCCGTGCTCTGAAGGTCGAGGTTGAGCGTCGTGTAGACGTTGATGCCGCCGCGGCGGAAGAAGCGCTGCCGATCGGCGGGTGTCTTGCCGAACGTCGAGTCGTTCAGGATGACGTCTTGGACGTAGTCGCAGAAGAAGCCCGCATCGGATTGCTGTGCCGAGGTGCAGCCGGTCGGGGTCGGCGTAATCGTCGGCTTGATCGGCTGCTTCTTCGTCTCGTCGGCCTGCTTCTGCGTGATCTTGCCGTTCTTGACCATGCGGTCGAGCACGTAGTCGCGCCGCTCCTTCGTCGCCTTGAAGCCGTCCTTGGCGTTATTGCCCGGGTTCTCCTTCTCGTTCTGGTCGATGCGCAGGTTCGCCGGGTTGTTCAGGATTGCGACGAGGGTCGCGGACTGGTTGAGGTCGAGCTTCGCCGCGGTGGTGTTGAAGTAGTAGCGGGCCGCGGCCTCGACGCCGTAGACCTGGCCGCCGAACCCGACGAGGTTCAGGTAGCCGAGCAGGATCTGCTGCTTGGAGTACTGCTTCGAGACGCCCGTCGCATAGCGGATCTCTTGGATCTTTCGGGGGATCGAGACGCCCGCGGCATCCTGATAGCACTGGTTCAGCTTCTTCTGCTGAGCGGTGCGCGTCTTGTCGGGCGCGTTCGCGTCGACCGGGTAGTCGGCCTCGCAGCGCTGCACCAGCACGTTCTTCACGTACTGCTGCGTGATGGACGAGCCGCCCTGCGTTCCGTTGCCGGAGACGGTGCTCGCCGCACCGCGCAGGATGCCGAGCACATCGACCCCGCCCTCGGTGTAGAAGCGCGGGTCCTCGGTGGCGACCGCCGCGTCCTTGACGGACTGAGAGACCTGGTCCCACTTCACGTCGATGCGGTTCTGGTAGTAGAACTGCGCGATCTTCACGGGCTGACCGCCCTGCGTCGCGTAGAAGGTCGTGTACTGGTCGGGCGCCTCGATCTTGAGATAGTCGGGCAGGGAGTTGAACGACTCGATGCCCGACTTCGTCACGGTCGTGCCGGCGATCGCCGCGGGGGCGACGAGAATGCCCACGAGCACTCCCGCGATGACGCTCATGCCCAGGAATGCGCTCAGCGCCTTGAGCAGCTTGCTCCGACGACCCGGTTCCGACCCAGACAATGACACGATTTCAGGCTAGCCCGGGCGAATCAAAGACTCCCTAGAGGCCCGCCGCATGCGAACTGAACGTTCCGAATGCGTTGCGCAAGCGCGTGATCTAGACGGATGCCCGACCCTCGGGCACGAGCGTGATGAGACTCGCCTCAGGCCGGCATGCGAAGCGCACGGGTGCGTAGATCGAGGTTCCGAGGCCGGCGCTGACGTGCAGATACGCGGCGCGTAGCGAGTGCCGCCACATGCTGAGACCCTTGACCTGCCGGCGGGGGATGTCGCAGTTCGTGACGAGCGCTCCGTAGCCCGGCACGCAGACCTGCCCGCCGTGCGTGTGGCCCGCGAAGATCAGCTTCGCACCGCGGTCGACGAAGTCGTCGAGCACCCGCTGGTAGGGCGCGTGGGCGACGCCGATGCGCACGGCGGGCTGCTCGTGCTCGGGAAGGGCGGCCAGGGCATCCGCCATCACCTCGAGTCGGTCGAACTCGCGGTGCGGGTCATCGACGCCGAACAGCGCGAGACGCGTGCCCTTGATCTCGAGAGACGCCGCCGTGTTGTTGAGCTCGGTGAGGCCGAGGCCGTCGAGATACGCCTTGAGCCCGGCGATGTCGAGCGTCGGCGGCTCGTTGTGCAGCTTGCTCGGGCCCGTGAAGTACCGCAGCGGATTCCGCGGCTTCGGCCCGAAGTAGTCGTTCGAGCCCCATACGTAGACGCCGGGTGTGCGCCGGAATGGCTCGAGCGCGGCTCGGATTCCGTCGAGGCCGTCGGGGTGGCCGAGGTTGTCACCGGTGTCGACGATCAGGTCGGGCTGCAGCTGCGCGAGCTGCGAGACCCAGAGCTGCTTCTCGCGCTGCCACGGGGCCATGTGCAGGTCGGAGAGGTGGAGCACCCGGATCGGCTCGGCGCCTGCGGGCAGCGCCGGCACCGTGTACTCGCGCAGCGTGAACTGCTTGCGCTCGATGAGCGAGGCGTAGGCGAGGGATGCCGCGCCGACGGCGCCGACCGCGAGTGCGGCGGCGCCGGTCGCGCGCAGTGCTCCCTTGGCCACGGTCAGTGGCCGCCGTTCGTCTTGCCGCCCGGTTTGGACCCCTGCTTGGTGGAGCTCGCGTTGACGGTGAGCTTGATCTTCGCGCCCTTGTCGGCCGCGCTGTCGGCCCCGGGGTCCTGGCTCTTCACCGTGGCGTTCGGGTCGGTCACCCCACCCGGCACCTGCGGCACGAACCCGGCCCCCATGAGCGTCGCGACCGCATCCGAGAGCTTCTTGCCCACCACGTTCGGCACCTTGGACTGGCTGCCATCGGAGGTGAACACCTTCACGGCAGAGCCCTTGCTCAGCTTGGTGTTCGCCGGCGGGTCCGTGCCCGCCACGCTGCCCTGGGCCTGGTCGGACTTCTGCGACCCGCCGTCCTGGTAGGTGAAGCCGAGGCCCGCGAGCACCGACTTCGCCTCGTCGACCGACTTGCCGGTGAGGTCGGGCACCGTGATCTGCGGCCCCGTGACCGTCTTCGAGTCGGGCGCGGGGAACGCGTCGCCGTGGTAGGTCGCGTTCAGTGCCTGGAGGATGGGCTTGACCTCGTAGAACTTCACGTTCCGGCCCCAGACGTTGCCGGCAGGGCCCGGGAAGTACAGGTTCTGGAAGCTCGTGGAGCCTTGCACGTTGCCGACCCAGACCGCGTTCGCGACCTTGGTGGTCGAGGTCACGAGCCAGTTCTGCACCGACTTGTCGGTGGTTCCGGTCTTGCCCATGATCGGGACGCCGTCACCCGGGTTCGCGAGGACACCGGTGCCCTGCCCGTTCGGGCCCGAGACCAGCGGGCCGTTCTCGAGGGCGTAGGTGACGCCTGCGGCGATCTTCGGGTCGATGGCCTGGGTGCAGGTGGTCTTCGGCACCGGCAGCGACTTGCCCGAGGCATCCGTCACCTTGTCGATGTAGACCGGAGAGCACGTCTTGCCGCCGTTCGCGAGGCCGGCGTAGGCGACCGCCATGTCGACCGGCGCGATGTAGTTCGTGCCGAGGATCGAGGCGGGGTTGGTCGCGAGCTGCGAGGCCACGGGCTTGCCGTTCGCGTCGGTGACGTTCACGAGCTGGCCCTTCGAGTTGTACGTCTGCTCGTAGGGGTAGGCGGGCTTCACGCCGAGCGCCTTCGCGTCGTCGCGCATCTGGCACAGGTCGAACTGCTGGCCCATGACCGCGAAGGCGGTGTTGACCGAGAGCGCCGTGGCCTTCATGACCGACATCGGGCCGCCCTCTCCGGCGGCGTCGTTGCCGACGTTCCACACGCCGCCGTAGCTGTCGCACGAGCCGTGGAAGCTCGACTGGGCGAGGGTCGTCTTGTTCAGCGGCGCATTCACGACGTCGTTGAGGGCGTGGCCCGTCTTGAGCCACTCGATGAGGCTGAACGCCTTGTAGGTCGAACCGGTCTGGAACCCGCTCGACCCGCCATGGACGTAGTCGAAGGGGTAGGCGACGGTCGTGGAGTCGGGCTGCGGCTTGTTCGTCGTGTTGTAGGGCCGGTTCTGCACCGCGAGCACCACGCGCCCGGTGTTCAGCTCGACCGAGACGTCGGCCGAGCCGAGGTCGAGGTCGCCACGACTCGCCGGGATGTACGCGTTGATCGACTGCTGCGCCGTCTGCTGCAGGTTGAGGTTCAGCGCCGTGTAGATCTTGAGTCCGCCGTGGTTGAGCAGGGCGTCGCGCTCGTCCTGCGTCTTGCCGAAGACGGTGTTGGTGCGCATCTCGGCCATCACGGCGTTGCAGTAGAACGCCGCGTCCTGGCTGGCGGCCTGGGCGCAGCCGGATGCCTGCGGCGTGATGTGCGGCTCGATCTTGGTCTTGACCGCGGCGTCGTACTGCTGCTGAGTGATCGTCTTGGCCTTGAGCATCGAGCGCAGCACGTAGTTGCGCCGGTCGAGGGTCTGCTTGTACCCGTTCTTCGCGCCGTTGGCCGTGCTGTTCGGCACGTCGATGCGCAGGTTGTTCGGGTTGTTCACGATGGCGATCAGCGTCGCGGCCTGCGGCAGGTTGAGCTTCGCCGCCGTCGTGTTGAAGTAGTAGCGCGCGGCCGACTCGATGCCGTAGACCTGGCCGCCGAAGCCGGCGATGTTGAGGTAGCCGAGCAGGATCTGCTGCTTGCTGTACTTCTTCTCGACGCCGATCGCGAGCTTCATCTCCTGCACCTTGCGCGAGATGCCGTCGAGACCGTCGGCGTCGGTGTAGGAGTTGTAGCAGGCCTGGTACTTGGCCTTCATCGCGGCCTGCGCCTGCTCGGCGGTCTGCGTGGCCGTGGCATCCGCCACGACGTTGTACTTCTCACAGGTCTGCAGGCGGACGTTCTTCACGTACTGCTGCGTGATCGACGAGCCGCCCTGGGTGTTGCCGCCCTTGTTCAGCAGGTCGTTGGCGAGCGCACGGGTCGTGCCCTCGACGTCGATCGCGCCGTGGGAGTAGAAGCGTGGGTCCTCAGTGCTGACCGCGGCGTCCTTCACGACCTGGTTGATCTGGTTCCAGGAGTCGACGATGCGGTTCTGCGAGTAGAAGGTCGCGATCGGGACCGCCTTGCCGTCCTTCGTGGCGTACATCGTCGAACGCGTCGCGAGCGGGTCGATCTTGAGATACTCGGGCAGGCCCTGGAACACGCCGATGCTGTTGTTCGCGGCCATGCCGGTCACTGCGACGGCAGGGGTGACCGCTGCGGCGACGAGCAGCCCGCCGATCGCACTCATGGCGACGAAACCGAGCAGCCCACCGATCACACCTCTGGCAGTGAGTTTTCGGGCAGACATAGGATGCAGGTTACAGGCGCGAACCTGGCAACCGGCTTGCTCGGGCGTGTCTGCGCCGCTTTCTCGGTCAACCCGTCAGGAGATCAATTGCCCCGCTGGGAGTACGTCACCACGCCCCTTCTGCTGCACCGCGAGACCGCGATCCTGAACAACTGGGGCTCAGAGGGCTGGGAGCTCGTGCAGGTCGTCACCGGCGCCGAAGGCGGCATGATCGCGTTCTTCAAGCGGCCGGTCGCTGAGGGCTGAGCGGTGTCCGCCGAATCGCGTCTCGAGTCCCTCGGGATTTCCCTTCCCGACGTTCCGGCCCCCGCCGGCGCCTACGTTCCGGCCCTCATCTCGGGCTCATACGTCTACACGGCCGGCCAGTTGCCGTTCGTCTCCGGCGAGCTTCCCGCGACGGGCAAGGTCGGCGAGGGGCACGGGCTCGTCCCCGCTTCCGACGCCGCGGGCTACGCGCGACTTTCCGCCATCAACGCGCTTGCCGCCGCCCGCTCGGTGCTCGGGTCGCTCGACCGGGTCACCCGCGTGGTGAAGGTCGTCGGGTTCGTGGCATCCGACCCTTCTTTCACCGGCCAGCCGGGGGTCATCAACGGCGCCTCCGAGCTGCTGGGCGAGGTGTTCGGGCCCGAGATCGGAGCGCACGCGCGCTCTGCGGTGGGGGTGGCGGTGCTGCCGCTCGATTCCCCGGTCGAGGTCGAACTGATTCTGGAGTTCGCCTGAGCTCTGCGCTGCGCGCCCCCTGCGCGCCGGCCGCGTCCCGTGTCCGCCGGGCCGCACGTCGATGACGACACCGCGTTTGACGCTCAAGCCACCTTTGGGATCTTGAGGGACGTGCGCCGGGGCAGGGATCCGCTGCGTCGGTTCCGGGCCGACATGTCCCTCTCGGCGCGCTTGAACGACAGCACCGTTGGTTCGCGCTGAGCACCAACGGTTCGCGCTGAGCACCAACGGTTCGCGCTGAGCACCAACGGTTCGCGCTGAGCACCAACGGTTCGCGCTGAGCACCAACGGTTCGCGCTGAGCACCATTGGTTCCCTCGTTGCGAAAGAGGGTTCTCTCGTTGCGAAAAATGGTTCCCTCGTTCAAGTGCCGGCGAGGCATCGCCCGAGGCCGGCGCCTCGCCGGCACCGGTGACGGCGGCTCGGGGCGCGCCGCCTACTTCACCGCCGTCGCGATGACCTGCATCACCGCCGTGTCGGCGAGCGTCGTCGTGTCGCCGACCTCGCGGCCCTCGGCCACGTCGCGCAGCAGGCGCCGCATGATCTTCCCCGAGCGCGTCTTCGGCAGCTCGTTGACCACGAAGACCTGCCGCGGCCGGGCGATGGGGCCGATCTGCTGGGCGACATGGTTGCGCAGGGCGACCGCGACCTCGTCGGGCGTGCCCGTGTTCGCGCGCTGCGAGTCCTTGATGATCACGAACGCCACGACCGCCTGACCGGTGGTGTCGTCGGCCGCCCCGACCACCGCGGCCTCGGCCGTGAGCGGGTGGGCGACCAGCGCCGACTCGATCTCGGCGGTCGAGAGACGGTGCCCGGACACGTTCATCACATCGTCGACGCGCCCGAGCAGCCAGATCTCGCCGTCCTTGTCCTTCCGGGCGCCGTCGCCGGCGAAGTAGTAGCCCTTGTCGCGGAACATCTCCCAGTAGGTGGAGATGAAGCGGTCGGGGTCGCCCCAGATGCCGCGGGCCATCGACGGCCACGGCTCGGTGATCACGAGGAGACCGCCCTCGTCGGGGCCGACCGGCTCACCGGCATCCGTCACCACATCGACCGAGATGCCGGGAAGCGGGACCTGCGCGGAGCCCGGCTTCAGCGTCGTGATGCCGGGCAGCGCGCTGACCATGATCGCGCCCGTCTCGGTCTGCCACCACGTGTCGACGACGGGGGTGCGGCCGGCGCCGATGATCTCCCGGTACCAGATCCACGCCTCGGGGTTGATCGGCTCGCCGACCGAGCCGAGCAGCCGCAACGACGAGAGGTCGCGGGCCTGAGGGATCTGGCGGCCCTGCTTCATGAATCCGCGGATCGCGGTCGGCGCCGCGTAGAACAGCGACACCTTGTACTTCTCGATGATGTCCCACCAGCGGCCGGGCCCGGGGGTCTCGGGCGTTCCCTCGTAGATCACCTCGGTGGCGCCGTTCGCGAGAGGCCCGTACACGACGTAGGTGTGCCCCGTGATCCAGCCGATGTCGGCGGTCGACCAGTAGACGTCGCTCTCGGGGTGCAGATCGAAGACGTTCTTGTGCGTGTAGGCGGCCTGCGTCAGGTACCCGCCGCTCGTGTGCAGAATGCCCTTCGGCTTCCCGGTGGTGCCGCTCGTGTAGAGGATGAACAGGGGATGCTCGGCGGGGAACGGCTTCGCCGTGTGCTCGTCGGAGACCTGCGCGATCTCGTCGTGCCACCACAGGTCGCGGCCGGGCGTCCACTCGACATCGTTCTCGCCGCGCTTGATGACGAGCACGTGCTCGACGGATGCCGCAGGACCGTCGCCGTGATCGAGGGCGATGGCCTCGTCGACCGCGGGCTTGAGCGGCGCGACCTTGCCCTTGCGCCAGCCGCCGTCGGCGGTGATGACGAGCTTCGCCTGGGCGTCGTCGATGCGGGCGCGCAGGCTCTCGGCTGAGAAGCCGCCGAACACCACGGAGTGCACGGCGCCGATGCGCGCCACGGCCAGCATGGCGACGATCGCCTCGGGGATCATCGGCAGGTAGATCGCGACCCGGTCGCCGGCTTCGACGCCGAGCGCGGTCAGCAGGTTCGCCGCCTTCTTCACCTCTGCGGTGAGCTCGGCGTAGGTGATGGCACGGCTGTCGCCCGGCTCGCCTTCCCAGTAGAGGGCGACCCGGTCGCCGTTGCCCGCCAGCACGTGCCGGTCGAGGCAGTTGTAGGCGACATTGAGCTCGCCGTCGTCGAACCACTTGGCGAAGGGGGCGTTCGACCAGTCGAGGGTGCGGGTGAAGGGCTTCGACCAGTGGAGCAGCTCGCGCGACTGCGCGGCCCAGAAGGCCAGACGGTCTTTCGCGGCTTCCTCGTAGAGCGCCGGGGTCGCGACCGCATGTGCGCTGAATGCCTCGTCGGGCGGAAAGCGGCGGGATTCGTGCAGCAGGTTGTCGATGGTGTCGACCATGCGAATTCGCTCCTTTGCGAGACAGGTGTGGGCCGTCGGGATGCCGCCAGGGCACGACGGTTTTGACCCTACGCCACCCCACGGCCGAACCTCGACGATTGAATAAGTTGCGCGCGGTGCGCTATCGCGTACACTGATCCTGGCTCGGTCAACGAGCTCGCGGCGTGCGTGGTTCCCCCCAACTATCGCGTCGCTGTGGCGGCACCAGTTCCCCCCAATTGGTGCCGCCCCCTTCTGTTTAACGGGCGATCTGCTCGGGCGACGCGCGCGCGGCCGTCAAGGCGAAGCGTGCGGCACCTCTTCCCGCTCACAGGGCGAGTGGCGGATGCCTCGTCCACGGATCGGAGCGCGCGGGTGCACGCCGCGCCCGCCGCTCTTCGTAGCGTGCTCGCGTGACCGATGGATTCGCACCCTCAGCCTCGCCCGGCCCCTTCGTTCCGCGGCGGGGCGATTCGAGTGCCCGGTCGCGCGGCGGCCCGACGGCGACGCCCCTGGAATCGAGCAAGGCGCGGGGCGGGGCCGGGGGAGCGGTCGGGCCGCCGCCCTTCCCGCCCGCCGTCGTCGTGACGCCGCGGGGGCGGGCGCCGGATGCGAGA
>NZ_JBLRDT010000278.1:0-2498 GCF_057512245.1 Gryllotalpicola sp. CP2-P1 | reverse complement strand
GCGCTACCGACTCGCCGTCGGCGCCGTGCTCGCCTGGCTCGCGTCGGCGGTCGTTCACAGCCTGTTCGACCTCGGCGCGAGCGCCGCCGACAGCCTGCCCGATCGCTATCTCGGCGCGGGCGTCACGGTGCTCACGATCATCGGCTACCTCGTCGCGTCGTTCCTCGCGTGGCTGCTCGTGAGCCGCGCGCTCAAGCGCCGGGACGTCGCGCGCGCTGCTGCGGCCGGCGAGTACGGCGTACTCGCGCCGAACGCGCCGAACGCGCCGCCGAGCTAGCGAGTGCGCCGTACGCGCGTGGTGGGAGTCGTTTTCTTTATTCACAAAATGGTGAACGTGGCGTAGCTTGTGCCCCGTGAAGGCAGCAGACGCCGGGCAACCGGTCATCGAGACCCGGGGTCTCACCAAGCACTTCGGCCGGGTGCGCGCCCTCGACGGGCTTGATCTCTCGGTCGGCCGCGGCGAGGTGCACGGCTTCCTCGGGCCGAACGGCGCAGGCAAGTCGACGACGATCCGCGTGCTGCTCGGGCTCGCCCGAGCGACCGCGGGCGAGGCGCGGGTCTTCGGCCGGGATCCGTGGCGCGAGGCATCCGCCCTTCATCGCCGCATCGCGACCATCCCCGGTGACGTGGCGCTCTGGCCCAACCTCAGCGGCGGAGAGACGATCGACCTGCTGGTGCGCCTGCGCGGCGGCGACGCGACATCCGCCGCGTACAGGAGCCGGCGCGCCGAGCTCATCGACGCGTTCCAGTTCGACCCGACCAAGAGGGCGCGCAGCTATTCGAAGGGCAACCGGCAGAAGGTCGCCCTGATCTCGGCGTTCGCGCACCCCGCCGAGCTGTATGTCTTCGACGAGCCGACGAGCGGCCTCGACCCGCTGATGGAGTCGGTCTTCACGCGGCAGGTCGGCCGGATCGCCGCCGACGGGGGCACGGTGCTGCTCAGCTCGCACATCCTGAGCGAGGTCGAGAAGCTGTGCACCCGCATCTCGATCGTGCGCGCCGGCCGCGTGGTCGAGTCGGGAACGCTCACCGAGCTGAGGCACCTCACGCGCACGTCGTTCAGCTTCGAGCGCGCGGGCGCCGGCGGCGCGATGCTGACGGATGCCCAGCTCGCCGGCATCCCCGGCGTGCACGACCTCGCGCTCGCCGAAGGGCGCGTCTCGTTCACGGTCGACTCCGACGCGGTCGCGGGCGTGCTGCCCGCCCTCGGCGCCCTCGGCGTGCAGGGGCTGCAGGTCGCGCCGCCATCGCTCGAGGAGCTCTTCCTCAGGCACTACGGCGACGTCGTTCCGCCCGCCGAGGCGGCGTGATGTTCGGCACGCTGCTGCGCTTCCGCCTGCGGCGTGACCGCTGGCAGCTCGCCGTGTGGGCGGTCGTCCACTTCCTGCTCGCCTACCTGGTCGTGAGCGCCGTGCACACGACCTACGGCACGGCCGTCGAGCGGGCGAACACGGTGAAGGTCATGATGGTCACGCCCGCGATCCTGCTGTTCCGCGGCACTCCGCAGGGCACGAGCGCGGGCGACTTCATGGCGCTGCTCGGGCTCACCTTCATCGCCGTGCTCGTGGCGTTCCAGTCGACCTTCCTCGTGGTGCGCAACACCCGCGCGGAAGAGGCGCTCGGCCAGACCGAGACGATCGCGGCGACGGCCGCGGGTCGCTGGGCGCCGAGCCTCGCGGTCATCGCGCTGGGCGTCATCGCCAACGTGATCGCGATGATCGCAGTGGCGATCGGATGTCTCGCCGGCGGCCTCCCCACGGGCGGGTCGTGGCTCTTCGGCGCCGCTCTCGGCGCCGTCGGGCTGACCTTCGTGGGGGTGGCGTTCCTGCTCGCGCAGCTCTTCCCGGTGGGTCGCTCGGCGAACGGGTGGGCGGCGGCGCTCGTTCTCGCGGCCTATGTGGTGCGGGGCCTCGGCGACGCGACCGGCACCCCGCACCTCGCCACCGCGACACTCACGCCGGCGTGGCCGATCTGGGCGAGCCCGATCGGGTGGGCGCAGCGCACGCTGCCGTGGTCGCCGCACGCGCGGGTGTGGCCGCTGCTGCTGGGGGTCGCGGCGTTCGTCGTGCTGACCGCGGCCGCTCTGGTGATTCAGGATCGGCGCGACGTCGGCGCCGGCGTGTTCGCCGAGCGGCGGGGCCGGGCTGCGGCCTCGACGGTGCTCCGCGGGCCGATCGGGCTCGCGCTGCGGCTGCAGCGCGGGGTGCTGATCGGCTGGATCACGGCCGTCGTCGCCGGTGCTCTGTTGCTCGGCGGACTGTCGGGGGTCATGGTCGATCAGCTGCAGACGGCGGGCGCCGGCGTGACCAACGCGCTCGACGAGATCGGCGGCGGGGGCGGCTCGAGCGGCTCGCTGCTGCAGGCGTTCGTCAACGTCGGCGCGATCTTCTCTGCGCTGCTCGCATCGGCGATCTGTGTGCAGGGTGCGATGCGCCTGCGGCAGGAGGAGGCCGCGGGCGGCACCGACGCCGTGCTGAGCACGGCCGCCGGCCGCATGC
>NZ_JBLRDT010000277.1:0-2533 GCF_057512245.1 Gryllotalpicola sp. CP2-P1 | reverse complement strand
CGCGGCCCGCGCGCCGCACACCACCCCACCCCAGAAGGAGAACCGATGAGCATTGAACTCGAGCAGACCCCCGCCCTCGTCGTCATCGACCTGCAGACCGGCCTGCGCGGCTACCCGACGGTGCACCCGTTCGATGACGTGGTCGCGAACTCGGCGAAGCTCGCCGAGGCGTTCCGCGCCAAGGGCCTGCCGGTCGTGCTGGTGAACGTCGCCGGGGGAGCCCCCGGCCGCACCGAGCGCAGCAAGGCATCCGGCCGGCCCGCCGGTGGGTCGCTGCCCGCCGAGGCGACGGTGCTGCTGCCCGAGCTCAACCAGCAGCCGAGCGATATCACCGTCACGAAGACCACCCTCGGCGCGTTCCTGTCGACCGACCTCGACGCGAAGCTCAAGGCCGTCGGCGCGACCCAGATCGTGCTCACGGGGGTGTCGACCACCTCGGGCGTCGAGTCGACCGCGCGCTCGGCGTACGAGCTCGGCTACCACGTGGCGTTCGTGGTCGACGCGATGACCGACACGAGCGAGGCCGCACACAACGCATCGGTCGAGCACCAGTTCCCGAAGCTCGGCGAGCTCGGCACGACGGCCGAGGTGCTGGAGTCGCTCGCGGCGCGCTGATTCCGCGGCGCTGCGTCGGGCGGTGCGAGACGTATGCTCCGAGCCTCTCGGGCGTGCGGTTCGCACCGCTCGCGGCTCAGTGCCGCCGGGTCAGGACGGGTCGGGGTCGAGGACCCGCAGACGATGCTCGGGGAACGTGGCCTGCTCGAAAGGGCCGCGGCCGTCGCCCGTGTAGCTCGGCTCCTCGAACGCGACCGTCCAATAGCGCGGCAGCTGCAGGCCGGGGTAGGGCGCGATCTCTTTGTTTCCGGGCGCGATGACGACGCCCACCGGATCGTCGTCGTGGGGCTCGAGCTGATCGGAGTCGCTCACGACCGCGACGAGCATGCCGATGCCGACCGCGGGGCCGGTCGACCTCGGCGCCTTCGGGAAGAAGCGGTCGAGCCAGTTCATGTGCTCAGGCTACGTCGGGGCGCAGCGACGCGACGAAGTCCAGCTTGTCGAGCACCGGCGGCGCGATCACGAAGGGGTACACGTCCTCCTTGCCCATGGAGCGGTTGATCATGTTGAGCGCCGTCGACAGGGGGATCCACACGTCTGTCACGAGCTGACGGAACGGCACCCGCCAATCGATCGGGTTCACCGAGATCAGGCCGTAGGCCGCGGCCGTCTCGACGGTGTCGCAGATGTGCAGATAGTGCGCCCAGGTCTCGGCGAAGTCCTCGAACGGATGCATCGACGCATAGGCCGAGATGAACGCGCCGCCCCACTCGGGCGGCGCCCCTTCCGCGTAGTGCCGCTCGAGCGCGGCCTGATAGTCGGCGCTCTCGTCGCCGAAGAGCTCGCGGCAGCGAGCCATGCGCTCCTCGCCGCGCACGAGCAGCCACTCGTAGTAGTGCCCGACTTCGTGACGGAAGTGGCCGAGCATCGTGCGGTACGGCTCGGCGAGCCTGTCGCGGATCTGCTCGCGGTAGGCGTCGTCGCCCTCGGCGAGATCGATCGTGACCACGCCCGAGTCGTGCCCCGTCGTCACGGGCTGGGCGGCGCTCGACAGCAGGTCGAAGGCGAGCCCCGTCTCGGGGTCGCCGGGGCCGGCATCCGTCTCGCTCTTGCCGGTGATGGGGAAGCCGAGCCGATCGAGCTCGACGATCAGCTGTCGCTTGGCGCGCTCGGCGACCAGGAAGTTCGACAGCCCGGCGCGGTCGTCGTCGCGGGGGCGCGTGCGGGTGAGCGCGCAGTTGAAGCACAGGCCGCCGGGTGTGCGCGTGAGCCAGGTGCAGCCGGAGAGGGTGAGGTTCGCGCACACGTGCCACGTGTCGCCCGCGGCATCGATGTAGACGCCCGCGGGGTCGACGGGGACGATGTCGCGCTCGGCGCGCGAGTAGCCGAGGCCGGTGCCGCACGAGACGCAGACCGAGTTCTCGAAGTACAGCGGGCTGCCGCAAATGCGGCACGTGAAGGACCTCATGGTGCAGTCGTTACCCCTGCGGGGCCACGTCGACCGCGACGCGCAGCGTGGACTTCGTCGCTTCGGTGAAGATGACGCCCTTCAGGGGCGCCACGTCGCCGTAGTCTCGGCCCCAGGCGACCGTCACGTAGCGCTCGCCCGCGCGCTGGTCGTTCGTGGGGTCGACCGCGAGCCAATCGCCCGAGCCGGGCACCCACACCGCGAGCCAGGCGTGTGAGGCATCCGCCCCCACCACACGCGGCTTGCCGGGCGGCGGATCGGTCGCGAGGTAGCCGCTCACATAGCGCGCCGCGAGCCCGTGGCTGCGCAGGCACGCGAGGGCGAGGTGTGCGAAGTCCTGGCAGACCCCTGCGCGCTTCGCGAAGGTGTCGGCGACGGTGCTGGTGACGGTCGTCGCGGTCGGATCGTAGTCGAAATCCGCGTGGATGCGCGACATGAGCTCGGCGACGGCCTCGCCGATCGGCCGGCCGGGCGCGAGCGACGCGGCGGCGTAAGATCGGAAAGAGCACA
>NZ_JBLRDT010000276.1:0-2553 GCF_057512245.1 Gryllotalpicola sp. CP2-P1 | reverse complement strand
CGCCGAGTCGACCCGCGGGGGGTTCGGCGTCGCCGAGTCCACCCGCGTCCACCGAGGGCGCCGGCACGCGCGAGAGCAGCGCCGGCAGCCCTGCGAGCTCGCCGACGGAGGCGCGGCACTCCGGGCACTCCTCGAGGTGGGCTTCGAATCGCCGCCGGTCCTCGGGCGAGAGCGCCCCGAGCACATAGGCCGCGTCCCACTCGTGCAGCGGCTGCGACTCGTCGGTGCTCATCGCGTGACTCCCTTCTCCTGCAGGGCCAGGCGCAGCGCGCGCAGCCCGTAGTGCATGCGGCTCTTCACGGTGCCCTCGGGGATCCCGAGCGACTCCGCGATCTCGGCGACCGAGCGGCTGCCGTAGTAGGCGAGCGCGATCACCTGCCGGTGGTCCTCGCTCAGCGCGGCGAGCGCGTCGCCGATCAGCCAGGCGTCCAGCATCCGCTCGGTCTCGTCGGCCGCGATCGGCTCGCGGGCCGTGTCGGTCATCGTCTCGGGTGCCGTCGGCGTCTCGTGCCGGCGCCGCGCGCTGCGGGCGTCGTCGATCACCAGATTGCGGGCGACGGTGAACAGCCAGGCCCGGGCGGATGCCTCACGCTGATCGAGCACGGCCGGCTTGCGCCAGGCGCGCAGCAGCGTCTCCTGCACGATGTCCTCGGCCTGGGCGGCGTCCCCGGTGAGCGACATGACGTAGCGCCAGAGCGGGCGCGCATGCTCATCGTGCAGCGCGCGCAGCAGCGCGTCGTCGTCGTTCACTCGGCTCACGGGCGTGGGTCACCTCCTCATAGGACACGTGAACGGGCGGGCATCCGGTTCACTCGAATCCAGAATTCGTTCTCAGAATGAACCTCAACTGCCCCGTTATCGTGCGGTCATCGTGAACCTCGACACTTTCGCCGGCCTGCCGCTGCACATCCTGCTCGTCCACGTGATGGTCGTGGGCGGCCCGCTGACCGCACTCGCCGTTCTGCTGCACGCGTTCTGGCCGGCGGCCAGGCGCCGACTCGGCATCGTCACCCCGATCGCCGGCCTGCTCGTTCTCGTGCTCACGCCCATCACGGTCGAGGCGGGGGAGTACCTGCAGTCGGTCGTCGGCACCACGCCGGCGCTCGCGCTGCACGTCGAGCGGGGCGAGGGGCTGCTGCCGTGGTCCATCGCGCTGTTCGTCGTCGGCCTCGCGGAGTGGGGTTGGTGGCGGTTCCTGCTCGCCCCGCAGGCGGGTGTGCGCCTCACCTCGAGCCTGCGCTGGGGCGGCACGGTGGTCCTGTGGCTCGCGGCAGCGATCGTGGGCATCGGGTTCATCGTCGAGATCGTCCTCATCGGCGACTCGGGGGCGCGCGCCGTGTGGGGCGGCCTGCACCTGTAGCCCGCGCCGTGCCCCGACCGTTCCGTGAGGGCGGTGTTTCCGGTGAGTAAACAGTTGTGAGCGTCCCTCACTAGGGGGTGCCTGCTGACCTATCCTCAGGTCATGCCCGTCGACCTCCTCAAGCTGGTGCAGACCGCGCGCGACGCGGCGTTCAGCCTGCTGGCGGCCCCGGGCTTCGCGCGCTTCGGCACGGGCAGCCGCATTCTGCTGCCGTTCCGGTGGGGCAACCGCGACAAGGTGGCCGTCGGCGAGCACTGCCTGATCGCGGCCGGCTCGTGGCTGCTGGTGCCCGATCGCACGGCGCCGGGGCCGGTCATCGTGATCGGCGACCGGGTGCGCATGCACCAGACCTCCATCACGGGCGTGATGAGCGTCGTCATCGAAGACGGCGTCGAGCTCGCGCGCGGGGTCTACATCTCCGATCACATGCACGGCTTCGCCGACCCTGAGGCCTACATTCGCGATCAACCGCTCGAGCGCGTCGCGCCCGTGCGGGTGTGCCAGGGTGCCTGGCTGGGGCAGAACGTCGTCGTGCTGCCCGGCGTGACCATCGGCGCCGGTGCCGTGGTCGGCGCGAACAGCGTCGTGCGCGAAGACGTGCCCGCCCGCAGCGTTGCGGTCGGCGCGCCCGCGCGCGTCATCCGCCAGCTCGCGGGCTAGGGCGGGTGCGATGCCGGTCGACGTGGTCTTCACCTTCTCGTACGAGACCTACGCCGACGCGCAGGCGCGCGAGATGATGCGGCCGCCCGATCGCATTCTCGAGACGCTCATGGCCGAGCAGGATGCCGGCGTCATCGGCCGTCTGCTCGTCGCCAACCCCTTCCGCTCGATCGCGAGCATCGCCGCGCACCGCGTGCTGCGCAACCAGCCCGCGTTCCCGGCGAGCACTGACCGGCAGCTGTACGAGCCTGTGCGGCTCGCGCGCTCCGACGCCACGGACCCGGCCGTGGTCGAGCGCCAGTACGCCGCCTACGACAGGGCGCTGCGGAAGGCATCCGCCCGCTTCGGCATCGAGCGCCCCGCCGTGATCACGACGAACCCGGTGATCGCCGGCTTCGCCCCGCTCGAGTGGGCCGGGTCGGTGACCTACTTCGGCCGCGACGACTGGCTGACGACGCCCGCGAAGCGGCGCTGGTGGCCGGTCTACGCCGAGGCCTACGCGCGCATCGCCCGGCGCGGCATCGCCGTGACCG
>NZ_JBLRDT010000275.1:0-2557 GCF_057512245.1 Gryllotalpicola sp. CP2-P1 | reverse complement strand
CGAGCACCTTGAGCGCGCACACGAGGTCGACGACGGCGGCCTGCTCGAGCAGACCGCCGAGACCGAGCACGTGATAGCGGATGCCGGCCGCCCGCAGCGCCCGCGTGAAGACATCCGTGCGGCCCCATGAGCGCATCAGCAGGGCGGCCGTCGGCTTCTCGGCGCCTGCGGCGTCGAAGCGGGTCTTGAACCAGTCGGCGACGGCCGCCGCCTCGTCGAGGATGGTCTGCTCGAACCGCACCTCGATCTGGCCCGCGGGCGCATCGGCGCGGGCGTCGAGCTGCTCGACGTCGACGCGCGCCTTGGCGTTGAGCGGCGCCGCGATCGCGTTCGCCGCGGCGAGCACCGTGACCGGGTTCCGCCAGCTCGTCGTGAGCGGAAAGGTCGGGGCGACGCCCGGCTCGCCGGCGAAGGCGCGCGAGAAGTCGTCGAGGTTGTCGGCGCTCGCGCCGCGCCAGCCGTAGATGGACTGGTTGGGGTCGCCGACCGCCATGACGGGATGCCCGGCGAAGAGCCCCGCGAGCAGGTCGGTCTGAATGAACGAGGTGTCCTGGTATTCGTCGAGCAGCACGACCTTGAACCGCCGCTGGTACTCCGTGGCGATGTCGGCGCCGCGGCGCTTCACGGCCTGCAGCGCGAAGGCGACCTGATCGCTGTATTCGATGAGCCCCCTGCGGCGCTTCTCTGCGGCGTACTCGACGGCGAGGTCGACGAGCAGCGGCAGCTGATCGATGAGCTGCGCCGCCTTGACCGCTTCGGCCATGGAGGCGTTCCTGCCGCCGGACGGCAGCGCCAGCAGGTCCTGGAACTCGCCGGCCAGGCGCAGCACGGCGTCGGGGTCGCTCACGTCGTTGTCGCTCAGCGCGTGCGCGAGGTCGAGAACGGCGGTCGTGAGCTTGTCGAGCGAATGCTCGGTCTCGAGCAGGCGCGGGTCGGTGCTGCGGCCGACCACGGTGCGGGCGAGGCGCCACGCCGCCGCCTCGCCGAGCAGCACGCCGTCGGCCTCACGCCCGATCGCGAGGGCATTCTCGCGGAACAGCGCGTTGGCGAACGAGTTGTAGGTCGAGACCGTCGGCGCGTCGAGCGGATCGTGGGCGCCCGGCAGCGCACCGGAGGCGCGCAGCTTCTCGAGGTGCCCGCGGATGCGCGCGGCGAGCTCGCCCGCGGCCTTGCGGGTGAAGGTGAGGCCGAGCACCTCACCCGGCGCGACGAGCCCGTTGGCGATCAGCCAGACCACCCGGGCCGCCATCGTCTCGGTCTTGCCGCTGCCCGCGCCGGCCACGACGAGGGCCGGCTCGGCACCGGCCTCGATGACGCGCTTCTGCTGCGGCGTCGGCGAGTACGACTGCCCGAGCAGACGCGCGACCTCGTCTGCGCCGTAGCCGGCCGTGCCGACGTCGAACACCGGGGCGGTTCGCGCGCTCATTCGGCCGCCTCTGACACCTCGGGCACGAGGTGGATGCGGTAGTCGTAGCTGTCGCGCCCGTTGTCGGAGCGCACGCCGATGAACTCGGCGCCCGCCATGCCGCGGCCGACCTCCTGCACGCGCATACGGAACTCCTCGAACTCTTCCTCGGTCTTGGCCTGCTGCGGCACCTCGCGGTACCTCTTCCTCGTCGTGGCGGTCTCGGGCGCGATGAACACGAGCTTCGCGCCGCCGAGCGGCCCCCGATCGGGCAGCGCCCCGTCGTGGTAGGCGAGCTGGTAGGCGCTCAGCTGGGGGTGCCCCGGCACCTCGGGCCCGCTCGGGTACTGCCGCCCCGTCTTGAGATCGACGATCACGACGGTGCCGTCGGCGCGCCGCTCGATGCGGTCGATCGCGCCGTTGATGACCGTCTGCCCCAACCGCAGCGTGAAGGCGCCCTCTGCCTCGAGCAGCGCCGCCCCCGAGCGCTCGAACTCGGCGAGGTAGTCGTGCAGCCCCTCGGCCATCTTCTGCACGCGCCGCTTCTCACGCTGCTCGACCCAGCCCGGCTCGAGATTCAGCTCGCCCCAGCGTCGCTCGACATCGCCCCAGATCCGCTCGACGCTGATGTCGCCCTCCGGCTGGCCCGCCGCGATCTCCATGATGGAGTGCATGATCGTGCCCACCCCGGTCGCGAGGCCGCCCGAGGTGCCGGACATGACGTCGACGAACCACCCGAGCGGCGACTTCTCGAACGAGGCGACGCGCGACGGCGAGACCGCGACGGTCGCCTCCGGGTCGCTCTCAAGGTCGACCAGGGGGCCCTCGACCGACGGCTCGAGCACCCCGTACCACTCGGCGGGATCCGCCCCTGCGACGCCTGCCTCGGCGAGCATGGCGAGGGATGCCGCCGCCGCGGCATCCGCCGGCGCGCTCGTCAGTCGGCGGCGCAGCTGGCCGACCAGCCCGCGCAGGGTGAACGGATGCCCCGCCACCGGCACCTGCTCACCCTCGGCGAGCCGCAGGAACGGGGATGACTGCTGATCTTCGCCCTCGCTCGCGGCGACGATCAGCAGCCTGCTCGCGCGTGAGACGGCCAGAGCGAACATGCGCAGCTCGTCGTGCAGCACCGCGGCCCGCTCGTCGACGACC
>NZ_JBLRDT010000274.1:0-2566 GCF_057512245.1 Gryllotalpicola sp. CP2-P1 | reverse complement strand
CCGGCCTTCGACAAGAAGGCGCGCTCGACGACCGATCCCGCGAGCCTCTGGGTCATCGTCAACAAGAAGCACCCCCTGAAGCCAGTCGACTACGCGCCGGCCGATCTCGTCTACCCCGACCTTCCGAACCCGAACCGCCAGCCGCTGCGCAAGCCCGCGGCGGAAGCCCTCGCCGGAATGGCGGCGGCCGCGAGCGCCGCGGGGCTGTCGCTGTCGATCGAGAGCGGCTACCGCTCCTACCCGACGCAGCTCGCGGTCTACAACGAGTGGGTGAGCTCGAAGGGCGAGGCGGTCGCCGACGAGCTCTCGGCGCGGCCGGGGACGAGCGAGCACCAGACGGGGCTTGCCGTCGATCTCTCCGCCGTGCCCGCGAACTGCTCGCTCGCGGTCTGCTTCGCGACGACGCCGCAGGGGAAGTGGCTCGCCGCGAACGCGTGGCGCTACGGCTTCCTGCTGCGCTACCCGGCCGACAAGGTGAACGTCACGGGCTACCAGTACGAGCCGTGGCACTTCCGCTTCATCGGCGTGCCGCTCGCGACCGAGCTGCACGCGAAGCACGTCGAGACGCTCGAGGAGTTCTTCGGCGTCTCGGGCGGAACGTCGTACTAGGCGGCGCCCGGCGTGCGCTGCTCGAGCCCGCGCTCGATGGCCTCGATGACCTGCGGGTCGTCGGGCAGGGTGCGCGGGCGGAAGCGGATCACGGTGTCGTCGGGGTAGACGAGGAACTTCTCGAAGTTCCACTGCACGGGGCCGCCCAGGTGCAGGCGGTCCTTCGTGTGCTTGAGCTGCTTGTAGAGCGGGTGGGCGTCGCGCCCGTTGACCTTGGTCTTCTCCATCAGGGGGAAGGTCACGCCGTAGGTCGCGGAGCAGAACTCGACGATCTCTTCGGCGCTGCCCGGCTCCTGGCCGGCGAACTGGTTGCACGGGAATCCGATCACCGTGAACCCGCGCGACTCGTAGGTCTTCTGCAACTGCTCGAGCTGCTCGTACTGCGGCGTCAGGCCGCACTTCGACGCGACGTTGACCACCATGACGACCTTGTCGGCGTAGTCGGCGAGCGAGGTCGGGGTGCCGTCGATCGTGGTGACCGGGATGTCGCGGAGCGGTGTGCCTGCCATGGATCGAGCGTAACTCTCTGTGCAGGGGACGGCTTCGTGTCTGAGCGGTGAACAGCTTCTGAACTCGCCGAGAGGCGCCCTGGGCCGCCTCTAGCCTCGTTCGAGGGCCGCCGCATGCCCGAGCAGTGCGCCGCCCCGCCCCCGGCAGTGCTCTACGAGAAGGTCCCCCCACGGCATGTCCCAGCGGTCACAGTTCGCCCTGTTCTGGGCTGTGGTCGCGCTCGTGGTGGCGGTCGGCGTGGCGGCGACGGTGCTGTCGCCCGCGCACGGAGGCGCAGCGCAGCCGCAGGCCGCCTCGACGGCGTCCGCGGGCGCTCCGCACTCCTACGAGCTGACCGCCAACCGCAGCACGTGCGGCGTCGGGTGGGGCGACGGCGCGAACGCCGCGGTGCCGGGCGGTGCCCAGAGCTTCACGATCGCCAACGGCAATGACGCCCCGATGGACATCCAGCTGCAGGAGCAGGGCAGCAAGAAGGTCTTCCTCGAGCTCGATGGCGTCGGCGCCGGCGCGAAGACGACCGCGCAGGTCGTGCTCGGGAAGGGGCGCTACCGCTTCGCCTGCTACCCCGAGGACTCGCAGCCGACGATCGGCGCCACCGTGCGGGTCGGGGCCGCGCCGCACGGGGCGGTGCTGAGCGCCGGCACCGCGCCGCTGACCCGGAATCAGCTCAACCTCGTGGCGATCGCCTACGGAAAGTGGGTCGACGGGCGGCTTCCGACCCTCAAGAAGCAGGTCGCGCAGCTCGCTGCCGACGCAGAGGAGGGCGACTTAGCGCGTGCGAAGGCCGACTGGCTGGCCGCGCATCTCAGCTACGAGACGCTCGGCGCGGCATATGACGCGTTCGGCGACCACGACGCCGAGATCAACGGGATGCCTGCTTCGGGCACCACCGCGCTGAGCGATCGGGGTCTCACCGGGTTCCACAAGATCGAGGCGCTGCTGTGGTCGGGGGCTCCCGCCGCCGCCGTCGCAGCCCAGACGCGCAGGCTCGGCGCGGCGGTCGACTCGCTCATCGCCGACCCGGGCACCGCGCAGATCGATCCGCTGGTGATCGGGCTGCGATCGCACGAGATCGTCGAGAACGCGATCCAGTTCGAGCTGACCGGGGCGACGGATGCCGGCAGCCACACGAACCTCGCCACGATCGACGCGAACCTCAGCGGCGCGACGATCGCGCTCGGCTTCCTGAAGAGCGATCTGGCCACGCGCTACCCCGCTCTGCCCGACGCGGAGGCGGCGCTCGCCTCGACGCAGAAGCTCGTCGAGAGCTACCACCGCCCCGACGGGTCCTGGGCTCCGCTGCAGTCGCTCACACGAGCGCAGCGGGAACGGCTCAACGCGGCACTCGGCGGCACCGTCGAGCTGCTGGCGCCCGTCGCCGAGATCGCCGAACCGAGGTTCACCCCAGATGAATGAGCAGAGCAGCAACGCCCCCAGCCGGCGAGGA
>NZ_JBLRDT010000273.1:0-2569 GCF_057512245.1 Gryllotalpicola sp. CP2-P1 | reverse complement strand
GCGGCGCGCCATCGGGGCCGGAGACGAGCGTCGCCGACAGCGTCGTGCGCGGCCGCGCCCCCGGCTGCAGCGCGCTCGGCGACGTCTCGTCGAGCCACGACATCTGCAGGCGTGTGCCGAGGCAGAACCCGAGCTCGGGAATGGCCGGCGACGACTGCAGCCAGCCGCCCGACGGCGTCACCGTGACGATGTTGCCCTGCGCGTCGATGACGTCGAGGTGGCACGTGTCCCCACGGGTCTGGCCCGACGCGTCCGTCGTGAGCTCGCCGTCGACGCCGGGCGCGACGCCGGGTCCGGCGCCGGGCTCGGCGTCGAGCGCGGCATCCTCGACCTCGTCGGCGACCTCGATGTCATCGACGAGCCCGGTCTTGCCCGACCCCGTCTCGCCCAGCGAGGCGAGATCGATGGGAGTGCGGCCGTCGGGCGACCCCGGGCGCAGCTCTGCGCTGGCCGTCTCGCCGATCAGGGCGGCGCGCTCTTCGGCGTAGGCATCCGACAGCAGCGTCGCCAGCGGCACGTCGACGAATGCCGGGTCGCCGTACCAGGCGTCGCGATCGGCGAGCGCGAGCTTCTCGGCCTCGGCGATGACATGGATGCCGAACGCCGTCGACGGGTCGAGGTGCTCGTCGGTGAGCCCGTGCAGGCGCCCGTATGCCTCGAGGATCGCGAGCGTCTGCAGCAGCACCGGCCCCTGCCCCCACGGGCCCGTCTTCGCGATCGTGTGGCCGCGGAACGAGTACGTCACCGGGTCCTCGTCGCCGGGGCGGAAGTCGGCGAGGTCGGCGGCCTCGAGCACGCCCGCGTGGTCGCGCCCGTCGCTGTGGCGATGCGGCCTCGCGGCGAAGGCCTCCATCGCCTGGGCGACGAAGCCCGTCTTCCAGGCGGCGCGCGCCGCCTCGATGCGGTCGACGCGGGTGCCGTCGTCCGGGCCGGCGGCGAGCAGGCGCAGCAGCACCTGGGCGTAGGCCGGGTTCGTGATGATCTGCCCGGGCCGCGGGGCGTTGCCCTCGGCATCCAGCCACAGCGCGGCCGACGAGGTCCAGTGCGAGCGGAAGAGGGGCGCGATGCGCTCGATCGTCGTGACGACAGCGGGGGCGACCGGATGCCCGTCGGCGGCGTACCCGATGGCGTAGGCGAGCACGTCGCTGAGCTCCCAGGTGCCGTGCTCGGCGAGCAGCCACAGCCAGGCATCCACCGCCCCCGGCACGGCGGCGGCCAGCGCACCGGCGCCCGGGACGTCGGCGAGACCCTCGACGTCGCGGTAGTGCTCGATGGTCGCGCGGCGTGGCGCGGGGCCCTGCCCCATGAAGACGCGGACGGCCGAGGCATCCGCCCCGCCTGTGGAGTCGTCACCCGCGTCGTCGCTCGCCCCGCCGCCTGAGCCGGCCAGCGCGAACAGGCCCGTCAGGTCCCCGCCGGGGCCGTTCAGGTGCGGCTCGACGACGTGCAGCACGAAGCCGGCGGCGACGGCCGCATCGACAGCGTTCCCGCCGCGCTCGAGCACCGACTGGGCGGTCGCAGTGGCGAGCCAGTGTGTCGAGGCGGCCATGCCGAAGCTGCCGCGCAGGGTGGGACGGGTCGTGAACGCGTCGGGCGTGCTGAAGGCCATGCCCTCACGCTAGCGTCCGGGCACGCCGCACGCTCCGCGGCGAGGGAATCCCTCGTCAGCCCGGCATCGCGGGTCGTTTCGGTGCGAGGTTGGGCCGTGAGACGACCGAAGGTGCGTGAATGTGCCTTGGGAGCGGCATCGTGGGTCGTCTCGGCGCGTGGCAGGGCCCCGAGACGACCGGGGGTGCGGGAATGTGCCTTGGGAGTGACATCGTGGGTCGTTTCGGCGCGCGGTGGGGCCGTGAGACGACCGAAGGTGCGGGAATGCGTCTCGGGAGCGGCATCGCGGGTCGTCTCGCGGGGGCGGCGCGGCTACGCGCCGATGAACCGCCGCCGACCCGCGAGGTAGCCGAAACCGGCGAGCACGACGAGTGTGATCAGCAGGGCGACGAGAGCCGGGCGCCAACTGCCGGTCACGTCGTGCAGCCCACCGGCGGCGATGGGGCCGGCGGCCGCCAGCAGGTAGCCGACCGACTGCGCCATGCCCGACAGCGACGCGGCCTGCGAGTGATGCCGGGTGCGCAGCCCGAAGAACGACAGGGCCAGCACGATGCTCGCACCGCCGGCGAGCCCGATGAGGCTGGCCCAGATCTCCGAGTGCTGCGGCGCGATCAGCACGCCGAGCGTCGCGAGCGCGAACACGAGCGGGGCGCCGACGGCGAGCAGGCGCTGGTCGCGGAAGCGCGGGATCAGCGTCGAGCAGATGATGCTGCCGGCGATGCCGAATGCGTTGAGCAGGAGCTGGTGGATGCCGGCGATGCCGGCGCTCACGCCGGCCGAGGCCTCGATCGAGGGCAGCCAGGTGATGAACACGTAGAAGCCGACGGACTGCAGGCCCATGAAGACGGTGACCTGCCAGCCGATGGCGGTGCGCCACGGCGAGGGTCCCGTGGCCGGTGCGTGCTCGTGCGCGTGGCTGAGCTCGTCGAGGCTCAGGTCGTCCTCTGTGGGGGCGACGACG
>NZ_JBLRDT010000272.1:0-2570 GCF_057512245.1 Gryllotalpicola sp. CP2-P1 | reverse complement strand
ATCAGCGCGAGCTCATCGGCGTCGTAGACGAAGTCGCCGGGCCGGCTGCGCACGAGCACGTGCGTCTCGCCGCCGGTTTCGAGCACCGCCTCGACGAGGCCCTGCGACGGCGTGATGCCGCCGGTCTCGAGCGCGGCCGACAGCTCGACGCGGTCGGCGCCGTTCTCGAGGGCCGCCCGCGCGCCGGCCGCCGACGCGACGGCGATCTCGAGTGCGACGGTCACTCGTCGGCTCCGGTCAGCGGCAGGTTCGACGCCGGAATGAGCCGGGCATGCAGATCGGGCTCGAAGTCGGGCGCGTCGAACGGCAGCATCGGCCGTCGGATGCGGTGGTGGCCGAGTCGCACGAGGTCCTGGTCGACGCCGCCCGGGGTGAGCGCCATCATCCAATCGGCGGCCATCTCATAGAGCTCGGGCTCGAGGTAGCCGATCTTCACGAAGACGATGTCGGCCGCGCGCGGGGCGAGGTCGAGGTCGGTGAAGTCGTGCTCGTGGTGGTAGGGCTTCCGCAGCTTCGTGACGATCACGTGCAGGCCGCCGACGCGGATCACGACCTCGATCTCGGCGTCGCGATCGCCGTGGCGGATGCTGTGCACCACGCCCGTGAAGGTGACGGGCCCCTCGTGCACGTCATCGACGGCGGCACCGGCCGTGACTGTCACCGTGGCGCCGACGCCCGCGGCGACGGCGGTCTCGACCGCCGCGGGGCCGGGGATCGACGCGTAGATCACCGTGCGCCCGGCATCCGTGATCTCGCGGTTCTCGAGCAGGCGCGCGAGTGTCCAGGTGACGTCGCCCGCGCCGCCCGCTGTCGGGTTGTCGCCGCTGTCGCTGATGAAGAACGGATGCTTCGCCGAGGCGAGCGCGGCGGCGACGGTCTCATCGAGCGTGCCGACGGGGGCGACGAAGTCGAAGTCGGGGCCGGCCTGCCAGAAGGCGCGCGCGAGCCGCTCGGCCTGCGCGCTGACCGCCGCTTCGTCGTCGCCGGTGACCACGGTGACGGCGCGGTTGCGCGGCTCGTCGGCCCAGGCGTAGCCGACCCAGATCGCCGCGTCGAGCACGCCCGGCTGCGCGGCGGCGTCGTGTACCTGCGCGTAGACACCCTTGGCAGGCTCGATGCGGGTCGAGGTCTTCTCGCCCGGCAGCAGCACTGGGATCGGCACCCATGCCTTGAGCGGTCGGCCCTTCCCCGACGCGAGGCGCTCAACGAGGTTGCGCACTCCGCGCTCCTTGGTCTCGAGGTGGTCCTCGTGCGGCGCCATGCGATAGCAGGTGATCAGGTCGCTCAGGTGCGCGAGCTCGCGGCTGACGTTGCCGTGCAGGTCCATGGTCGTCGAGATCAGCACGTCGGGGCCGACGGTCTCGCGAATGCGGGCGAGCAGCACCGCCTCTGCGTCGTCGAGCCCCTCGACGGTCATCGCCCCGTGGATGTCGTACCAGAGCCCGTCGAGCTCGGGCATCGCCGCGAGCCGCTCGATGATCTCGTCGGAGAGATTCTGGAACGCCTCTGCCGTCGCGGCGCCGCCGGGCAGCGACTTCCCGACGAGCGCCGGGTGCCATTCGGCCGCGCCGCGCAGCTCGGTGCCCTCGCCGAGGAAGGCGGCGTAGCGGTCGAGGATCTCGCCGCCGCGCATGGGGTGGAAGGCGGGTGCCTCGGTGCGCGCCGGCGAGAAGGTGCTCGACTCGATGCCGAGGCCGGCGATGGCGATGCGGGGCAGACGGGTGGCGTCAGACAAGGGAGTCCTTCCGGGTGGCCCGGGGCGTCGCCCGGGGGATCGAATCGAGGGTGGCGGCCAGGGAGCGCTGCAGGGCCTCGAGGCCCGCGCCAACCAGGCCGGCATCGGCGCCGAGGCTCAGCGTCTCGATGCGCAGGTCGCGGGTGAGCAGCGGGTGGCAGCTGTCGTAGAGTTGGCTGCGCACCGCCGCGACGAACGGCTCGAGGGTCGAGAGGATGCCGCCGAGGAACACGGAATCGGGGTTGAAGAAGTTGACGTTGGCGCTGAGCACCTCGCCGAGGTAGCCGCCGGCCTGTCGGGCGGCCTGGTTCGCGATCGGGTCGCCCGCCTCGACCAGGGCGACCACGTCCTCGGTGGTCTCGACCTGCCTGCCGCGCTCGCGCAGGATGCGCTGCAGCGCGAAGCCCGAGGCGACGGTCTCGAGGCAGCCGAAGTTGCCGCATGCGCACGGGATGTCGCCGGCGGCGAGCACCCGCACGTGGGTGATGTCGCCCGCGGCGCCGGTAGCCCCGAAGTGCAGTCGGCCGTCGGCCACGATGCCGGCGCCGATGGCCGTCCCGGCCTTGACGGTGATGGAGAAGCGGCGCTCGCCGTGGTGTGCGGCGTCCTCGCCGAGCGCCATCATGTTCGCATCGTTGCCGACCGACGTGATGACCCCGAGGCGCTCGGCCAGTCGCTCGCGGATCGGATAGCGGTGCCAGCCGGGCATGCGCGAGGGGCTGTCGACCCAGCCGTGCTCGGGGTCGACGGGCCCGGGAAGCGAGAGCCCCGCGGCGGCGAGCTTGCCCGAGGACTGGCCGATGAGCTGCTCGAACTCGCTCACGAGCGTGTCGAG
>NZ_JBLRDT010000271.1:0-2586 GCF_057512245.1 Gryllotalpicola sp. CP2-P1 | reverse complement strand
AGCTCGAGCGTGAGCGCCGGTCGTCACAAACGCGCGCTTCGGGTGGCCCGGGGCCGGACTTCGTGACGACCGCGCGCGCCCCAGCCACCGGGTCGTCACAAACGCGCGCTCAGAACGACGCATTCGCCGACTTCGTGACGACCGTGCTTCGGCAGCTGCCCGGGGCGCGGCTCACGGGGCACCCGACCCAGCGCCTGTCCCGCCACGCGTCGTTCGTGATCCCCGGCGTGAACGGCGAGACCGTGCTGCTTGAGCTCGAGCGGCGCGCGGTGATCGCCTCGGCGGGCTCGGCCTGCGCGGCGGGCCGCACAGAGCCGTCGCACGTGCTGCTCGCCCTCGGGTACACGGCCGACGAGGCATCCGCCGCTCTCAGATTCAGCTGGACCGCGGAGGTCACGGCAGAGGAGCTGGCCGAGGCGGCGAGTGCCCTGGCCGCTGCGGTGGCCGCCGCGAACGGTTCCGTGAGACGACAGTAGATTCCGGAATCGCGCGCTGTTTCGGAATCTCGAGTCGTCTCACGCGGCGCGCCTCAGTCGGCGCCCCACGGGTCCTCCGGCATTCGCAGGAGTTCGCTGGCCGCTCGGCGCTCGGCGCTCGGCTCGCGCAGCGGCAGCGCACCGACCGCGTCGGCGACCACAAGCGCCCCGATCGCAGTCGTAACGGGCATTGCGAGCACGAGCGCGAGACCGCCGACGAGGGCGCGGGCGATCTCCTGTGCGACGTCTTCCGCGGTCAGGAAGTCCCGCGCGGTTCCCCCGTACAGCTGCACCGCGACGATGAGGACGAGCGCGGTGCCGAGATACGCGAACACGAGCGTGTAAACCGTCGACGCCACGTGGTCGCGCCCGATGCGCATCGCTCGCCAGAACAGCTCCCAACGCGACATCGTCGGCGACGCCGCGCGCAGTTCCCACAGGGCGGACGCCTGGGTCACGGTGACGTCGTTGAGAGTGCCGAGACCGGCCAGGATCACCGAGGCGACGACGAGGTGCTGCACGTCGACCCACGGCACGTTCATGCTGAGCAACTCGCCCGACTCGTCGCCGAGGCCGCCGAGCCGCCAGCCGATGACGCCGATCCAGGCGAAAAGCGTCGAAAGCCCGACGCCGATCAGGGCGCCAGCGAGCGCGACTGACGTGCGCATCGAGAAGCCATGCGTGATGTAGAGCATCACGATGAGGATCAGCGTGGATGCCGCAAGCGCGACGGGCACGGCCGGTTCCCCGCTGAGCAGCGCCGGTATCAGGAACCCGACCACCGCGACCGCTGCGAAGGCGAGACTGACGAGCGCCATCAGTCCGCGCCGCCAGGCCACCACGACGACGGCAACGCCGAAGAGCACCGCGAACCACACCATCGACGAACCGCGATCGGCCCGGTAGAACGACAGCGGAAGCTGGGAATCCTTGCCCTTCACCCCGCTTGAATCAAGCAGCAACACGCGATCGTCCGGCCGGAGCCCCGTGGAGATCGCGTCGGCGTTCAGGCTGATGTTCTGCGTCGTGCCGGCGCTCGGCCCGTCCAGCACGTGCACAGCCGAGTCGCCGCAGATACCGGCATCCGATTCGCTCCCGGAGCACGCGAGGTTGACCGAGAGCAGCTCGCCGTGCACGACCTTCGTGCCGCTGACCGCGAACGGCACGAGCGCGCGCACACTGTCGACGCGGTCGGCGTCTGGCCACCAGCGCAGCACCCCGAGCACGGCCGCGGCGCCGCACACGGCGATGAGCGCAAGAACCACGAGCTTCGGCCAACGTCGCAGAGGCAGTCGGGTTGGCGCCGCCTCGGGGTGCGTGTGCGAGTGCCTGTTCGTCATACCGCCACGGTAGGCGGAACCCGCATGCGCCAGCCCCTCAGCGGGCGCTCAGCGCTCCACCCACCCCGCCGAGGCTGAAGTAGCGGTTCAGCAGCGCGAAGATCAGCACGGGCGGAACGGCGATGAGCACCGCGAAGATCGGCGACCGCCCCGCCGCCTGCAGCCCGATGCCGACCGTGTAGTTGGCGTTGGAGCGGATGAAGGTGAACGCCGCGAGGTAGTCGTTCCAGACGAAGAGGAACACGAAGATCGCCGTCGACAGGATCGCGGGCAGGCAGTTGCGCAGCACCACGCGGAAGAAGGCGCCGAGGACGGAGCATCCATCGAGCCACGCCGCCTCTTCGAGCTCGATCGGAACCGTGGCGATGTAGGCCGAGAGCATCCAGATCGCGACCGAGAGCGACAGCCCGACATAGACCAGGCCGAGGCCGAACAGGTCGTCGATGAGGTGCACCCTCGCGAGCAGCAGGAACAGCGGGACGAGCGTCAGCACGGCAGGGAACGACTGCAGCAGGAAGATGACCAGGGCAAAGCCCGAGACGGCTCGACCGCGGCCGCGCGCGAGCACGTAGCCGGCAGGCGCGCCGAGAACCACGCAGACCACGACGGTTCCGAGTGCGAGCGCCAGGCTGTTCTCGAACCAGCCGAGCGCGGGGCCGGTCAGGGTGGCGCTGAGCTGCCGCCAGAGCATCGCGGCCCACGCCTCGGCGCCGCCCGGCGCGCCCGGCGCGCTCAGCCCGAGCGCGCTCGAGACGGTGCCGGCCAGGGGC
>NZ_JBLRDT010000270.1:0-2663 GCF_057512245.1 Gryllotalpicola sp. CP2-P1 | reverse complement strand
GCGCCGACGAGCGCGGGGTCGGGCGCAGGCAGCGGGTTGCCCCCGAGGGCGGCGTCGAGCGCGGGCAGCAGCTCGCGCCCGATCGAGAACTTCGCGGTGTAGCCGGTCGTGCCCTGCAGCAGCGGGAAGTGCTCGAGGCCGACGTGGCCGAGCGAGTTGCCCACCCAGATCGCCGTCGTGTAGTTCGTCGACGAGGTGATCAGCCAGTTCTGCTCGTCGCCGTCGGTCGTGCCCGTCTTGGCGAAGAGCGGGGTGCCGTCGTTCGGGTTCGCGCTCGCCGCGGTGCCCGAGCCGGTCAGCACCGACTGCAGCGCGTACTGCACGGTGTTCGCGACGTTGCCGGGGATGCTGCCGTGGCACTGCGAGCCCGTGAAGGGGACGGACTTGCCCGTGGAATCCGTGATCTTCGTCACGGCGACGGGCGTGCACACCGTGCCGCCGTTCGAGAACCCGGCGTATGCCTCGGCCATCGTCAGCGGCGAGATGGGGTTCGTGCCGAGGATCTCAGACGGGTACTCCTGGAAGGCGCTGTTGTCGGCGACGTGCACGCCCATCGACTTCGCGACGTTCGCGATGCCGCACAGGTCGAGCTGCATGCCCATGTGCGCATAGGCCGTGTTGATCGACTGGGCGGTCGCCTGCAGCACCGACATCGACGCGGGAACGCGCTCGTTGTCGTTGTTCTGCACGGGCCAGACCGCGTTGCCGATGTTCTCGCAGCTGTTGTGGAACTCGGTGAACGGGAACTGGCGGCCCGTCGTCGACACGTAGTCGTTCAGATGGTGGCCTTCTTGCAGCCACTCGGCGAGGGTGAAGGCCTTGAAGGTCGATCCGGTCTGGAATCCGCTCGACCCGCCGTAGCCCTGATCGGCGTTGTAGTTCACGCTGGTCGTGCCCGGCTGGTCGCTGTTCCCGAACGCGGTGTTCTGCACCATCGTGACGATCTCGCCTGTTCCCGGCTTGATCGTGACGTTCGTGCCGCCGAGCGAGACGCCCGCGGCGGTCTGCGGCACGTAGTCGCTCAGCGCCTTCTGCGCCGCCGCCTGCAGGTCGAGGCGCAGCGGCGTGTGGATCTTGAGGCCCGCCGTGTTGAGCTTTGCGGCCCGGTCGGCCGCGGTCTTGCCGAGCTTCGGGTCGGCGAGCAGCTCGTCGCGCACGTACTCGCAGTAGTAGGCGGCGTCGTGCGAGGTCGCGGCGGCGCACCCGGATGCCTGCGGCGTGATCTTCGGCGTGATCGGGGTCTTCTTCGCCTCGTCGTACTGCGCCCGTGAGATCGAGTGATGCGCGAGCATCTTGTCGAGCACGTAGTCGCGCCGGTCGAGGGTGGCCGCGTAGTGGTTCTTGGCGCCGTTCTTCGGGTTCTTCGGCTGGTCGATGCGCAGGTTCGACGGGTTGTTGAGGATTGCGACGAGGGTCGCCGCCTGCGCGACGGTGAGGTGCGCGGCGTCCGTGCCGAAGTAGTAGCGCGCGCCCGCCTGCACGCCGTACACCGTGCCGCCCAGGCCGACGATGTTGAGGTAGCCCGTGAGCACCTGCGCCTTCGAGTACTGCTTGTCGACGGCCGAGGCGTACCGCATCTCCTGCAGCTTGCGCTCGGGCGACACCTCGGTCGCCTTGTCGTAGCAGCGGTTCACGGCCGCTTTGGTGCTGAGATGCTCGCACTGCTGCACCAGCACGTTCTTCACGTACTGCTGGGTGATCGTCGAGCCGCCCTGGATGTTGTCCCCGTGGCCGAGTGCGGTCGCGAGCGTCGCGCGGATCGTTCCGATGACGTCGACCCCGCCCTCGGAGTAGAAGCGCGGATCCTCGGTGTCGATCGCGGCGTCCTTCACCGTCTGGGCGATCTGGTCGGGCCTGACGTTCACCCGGTCCTGCGAGTAGAAGGTGGCGATGGGCACCTCGTGGCCCGAGCCGTCCTGCGCGTAGAGCGTGCTGATCTGCTGCGGCGTCTCGATCTTCAGATAGTCGGGCATCGAGAAATAGGTGCCGAGCGTGCCGTGCACCCCGTCGGCGCCGATCACGGCGAACGGCGCGAGCGAGGCGGCAGCCAGCACCCCCGCCACCGCCGCTGCGATGACGAAGCCGACCAGTGCACCGAACCGACCGAGAATGCGCATCTCTTCGACGATAGGCACGCGCGCGGTCTTGCTGTACCCCTTTCAGGGGATGCATGGCCCGGCCATAATGCGAACATCGGGAAGCATGCTTCGCCGCGGTGCGGGGCAGGATGAAGGCATGACCCTGTCACAACAGCCGGAGCTCCCGGAGACCGCAAAGGCCGTTCTGATCACGCGGGCCGGTGGGCCCGAGGTCCTCGAGCTGCGCGACGTGCCCGTCGCGCCGCCGGGCGCCGGCGAGGTGCTCGTGCGCGTGCGCGCGGCGGGCGTCAATCCGGTCGACGCGAAGATCCGCAAAGGCACGCGCGGCGCGATCACAGAGCCGAAGCGCGTCGGGGCGGATGCCGCGGGCGAGGTCGTCGCGGCCGGGGAGGGCGTCTCGTTCCGCCCCGGGGACGCGGTCATCGGCTGGGGCCAGCCCGGAACGTACGCGGAGTATGTCACCGGCCCTGCGGCCAAGTGGACGCCCAAGCCCGAGGCCGTCGGCTTCGCGGAGGGCGCGGCTCTCGGGGTGCCTGTGTCCACCGCCTACCAGTGCCTCAGGTC